>DATGCC010000178.1:0-4481 GCA_035312345.1 Rhodothermales bacterium | reverse complement strand
ACGCGGACAGCCTATCGACCCGGCCTGGAAGCAGATGCAGGGTCGTTTTGTTACGTCCGAATTTGATGATACGCGTGGCGGTTTCTGGCAGATAGACCTGACGCCTGCCTACAAGGGGGTGCAGTCGGTGCGCCGCACCGTGGTGCATCTGTTTCCGGGTATCATAGCGGTGCTGGATGAGGCGCAACTCGAACGGGCTGAGCCGATCTCTCTGCGCTGGCATACCATTGACCGGAGCGAGCCAGACACCGCCGGTCGCTTCAGGGTGGTGGGTGAGCAGGCCACGCTTGCTGCCCAGGTTGTTCGCCTCGATGGAGATGCCATCTCTTTCCGGCGCGGTGAGCATCGCTACGAGCCCCCTTATAATGTGGGTCGCCTCGACGAACCGCTGGCGCAGCGCCACGAAAGCTACATCGAAGCCCTCCTGACGTCGGACACGTGCCGCCTGCTGAGTTTATTCGCCGTATATGGGCCACAGGAAACAGCTTCGCTATGGCGGGCGGAAGGAGAGGCATGGCAGATCGAGACAGAGGCTGGTGTTGCGTCCGTACAGGTTACCGCATCGGCCCTGCGGGTAGAGAATCCGGCTGTAGGAAGCTGGACGGTCGAACTGGGTTAATCAATCAGAGAAGGGAAGAATATGCATCGACGAGACGCTTTACGGATAACGGGTAATGCGCTGCTGCTATCGGCGTTGCCTGTCTGGTCGCTTCGTGGCAACAGCACGCTTTCGGAGGCCGACATGCCACGTCTGTTTTTCGAACCAGAAGAACTGCCACGTATCCGGGCAAACGCGGAGACGGATCTGCTCGGTCCGCTTTTTCAGGAGTGGCTGAATGCAGACCTCGACGAAGGAAGAGCAATCATCGGCAAGCCTGCCGAGACGGGCGACTTGCTGCGCGATCTGGCAGCAGCGTTGATGCGGATGTTTCAGGAGAGCACGGTCTACCTTGTTACCCAGGACCCGGCGCGCAAGGAACTGCTCGAACACGGCATGCGCACGCTGATCTCACTGCCCAAGTGGGATTATTTCCTGGAAGGTGGCACCGAGGTTATGGGCATCATGCGCGCCTCCCTCGCCGTCACCAGCCTGCTCTTTGCTCGCGAAGTGCTGGATGGCGAGCTTGACCCTGATCTCGAAGCTGCACTGATGCAGGACGTTGGCGACAAAGGCTGTGCGCCGTGCAACCTGACCATCTGGGGCATGGATCATCCCGATCAGGTCAAAGGCTGGAGCTTCGATGAAAAGCACGGCTACATCTACGACCTCAGCCTGGAGCGCTGGCCCGAAATCCTCGGCGCGAACAATCTGCGAGCAATTCCCACGATGGGCCTTGGCCTTGGTGCACTGGCGCTCGAAGGTCGCGACGACCGGGCCGCCGAATGGCTGGATCGCGCTGTGGCGAGTGCGCAAACCTACCTGAAAACGTTCTCGCCGGATGGCAGTTACTTCGAGGGCCTGAGCTACGTCGACTATGCCTTTCGTTCGATGCTGCCGTTCCTCGAAGCGCACTATCGCCGCCATGGCACGGTCGATTGGATGGATCAGGCAAATTTCTACGGCATCACCGAGTTCATCACCTGCATGCAGGCCGGGCGCACGCCGGATGGTACGACTTCCGACATCGTCAACTTCAGCGACTCCCGCGTAACAACTAAGCCGATGGTGACGGCCTGGATTGCCAAACGCGGCGGCGATGCGCTGGCCCAGTATGCCACCAAGCATTTCTCCGAGCCGGGCTACTTCGGTGACTTCCTCTGGTACGACCCCGAATTGTCATCAGCGCCACCGCCCGAGCATCTCAAGAACAAAAAACTCGATCTCGACTGGATTATTGCTCGTAGCGGGTGGGAGGCGAACGACAGTGTGCTGGCTTTTCGCAGTGGCCTTCCCGCTAACCACGAGCACGCCGACCGCAACAGCTTCTTCTTCAAAGTCTACGGCGAGCGCCTGCTCACCGACCCCTTCGGCGCGGCCTACGACTGGCGCGATGAAGGCTGGCTCCTGCGTCTACCTGAAGCGCACAACGCCGTCCTCGTCGATGGCAAAGGGCACCAGTATCACAACGGGGAAGAGGGCACCAACGAGGGCCAAGCCAAAGCCTACGTCCGCCGCTACGTGGATCGCGGTGAGGTGGTGTGGTGGTGCAGCGATGCCACGCCTGGCTATCAACTCGTCAACCCGGACATCGCGCTGGTGCAGCGGAGCGTCTTGTTTGCCAAGCCGGATATTGTCATCCTGTTCGATCAGGTCAAAAAGACGACACAGGCATCGGACGTAGCGGTCCGTTTCCATCCCGATAACCGCGATGGGCAGGCGGCTATCGATCTACAACCGGATGGTCACTTTGTGATCCAGCGCCCCAACGCTACCTTGTTTGGCTGGACAATGGCGCAGGAAACCGTGGCGGTGGCCAAGAAAGCCCTGGATCTGCCAGAAGAGAATGGTCATTTCCCCTTCGTCGAAGTTGGGTCACCTTCCGGTTTGCAGCACGAAGTGGTGACGGTGCTGGTCGCGCAGCCCGAAGCCGGATCCGCGCCCGATGTGACTATCACACCTACCGAAGAAGGATGGAATATTAGCGTTGATGGCAAACAAGCTTTTATCCAGGGCGGAGGCGACGTGCCTGAACTGGCCTGGGACGTTTAAACCCTTCTCCCCCCATCACTTATCGAAAGCAACCAGCGTACCCATGAAGAAAGTAGCCTATCTGCTTGTGAGCTTGTACTTCCTGCCAACCCTGGTTTTTGCGCAGAAAGCCGAGTATTTTCAGTATATCGAAGCCGCTGCCGAAAGAGGGTGGGAAGCCTACCCGCAGGTCGTTGCGGAATGGAAAGCGAAGGTCAATCCCAGCGAGTTGTGGGGCTACGATGCGCCGTCACAGCCTGTCTACCTTGCCGACATTCTGGGCTTTCTGTATCGGGAAACCGGCGAGCGGATGTATGCCGAGCGAGCTGCTACGTTGCTCACGGACTATGGCGACCTGCGAGAAGCCTATCCCGCAGATTATCTAACGACCCGTGCAGAGTATGTCAACGGGATGCCTGCTGTCTCGAACTTTTTCTTCCTGCCAGCTTACAGCCGGGCCTATCTGCGGATTCGAGATAGCGGTGTGCTGGATGCAGCCGCCCGCGCCAAGATCGAGAAGGACCTGGCCTTTAGCCTCGACTTTGTATTTCACTTCCCCGAATGGGGTGCGCACAACCGGGCCATCTTGCGGGCTGAGGCGTTGTATGATGGCTACTTGGCGATGCCAGATCACCCCCATGCCGCCCGATGGAAGCAAATGGCCGAAGTTATCGCGAGTGACAATCTGGGCGAGTGGGAAGTCGAAGACGCGACGCTGTATCATGGTGTCTGGCTCCGTTCGCTATTTGCCTATGCCGACATTGCTGGGCAGGAAGCGATTTTCGACCAGCCGTTTCTACACTACTACGCCGAGTATTACAAGCAGCTTTTCACCCCGGCCCACACGATGTCCGACTTCGGCGATGGAGCCTGGAATCCGCTCTGGTATTACTATGTGTCCGTCTACGAGCGGCTCGCGGCTCGATACCAGGATGCCGAGCTAAAATGGCTGGCCGCCCGGTTGTTCGAGGCAAACGCGACAGCGCAGCAACCACCTAGCGTAGGCGTCGCCGCTTTTCTCGCGCAGGCCTACGATTGGACCGATGAGACGCTCACGCCGCAGCAGCCTGCCTCAACAAGCCAGATGGTGCTGGATGATGTGATCGGCAAGAAGATTGTTTTTCGGAGCGGTTGGGACCCGGATGACACCTATCTGCTGCTCAACTACCGGGATGAAGGCGAAGGCGGCTTCGCGCACCGCGGGTTTCTCCGCAACACGATCTCGGTGGAAGAGGAAAAGATGCACCACGGCCATTCCGATGAGAACAGCATCGCCTTGTTAATGGATGCTGGTTCGGTGTTGCTGCACGACGGCGGGTACCGCGATGATCTTCCCAGTGGACCGTACGGCCAGTACCGCGCTGATTATTTCCACAACCGGCTTGTCGTGCGCAAGGACAAGCGTGACCGCTACCAATCCGTGCCTGACTTCATTCGTAACTCTGGAGCCTACCGCCCGGTCCGCACGCAGAAGATCGACTTTTTGTCCTTGGACGCGGTAGACATGAGCCGCACGCGCCTCTATGATGATAACCTCGGCTATGCGTGGGATCGCATCATCACCTATGTCAAGGATCCTGGCTATTTCCTGGCGATTGATGCCATAAACGTGAAGCAGACCGATTACTTCACCTTCACCAACCTCTGGCACACACAAACCATTCACGAGCAGGGAGAGCACCGGTACGTCACGTCGATAGACTCGATTCAGTCCGTCGTGCTGCCCCAAAACAAGCGGCTACAGATTCAGTTTTTGGAGACCTACGCCAAAGCCGACAGCTTCTACACCGAGCAGCGGCACTATCAGCAGGAACAGGCCATCTACCAGACACAGTCGAGCCATTACCTGGCT
>DATGCC010000177.1:0-2370 GCA_035312345.1 Rhodothermales bacterium | reverse complement strand
CGAGCGTTTTAGGCATGGCATCGTGGTGCTAGCGGTAGCTACGTCTGGAGCAAATCTGCAAAATCGGAACGCAGAAGTTGATAGAAACGGTGGATGGGCAAGCCCATGACATTATAAAAATCGCCATCAATGCGTGCCACGAAGACTGCGCCAAAATCCTGTATGCCATAGGCTCCTGCTTTGTCCAGGGGCGATCCCGTTGCAACGTACGCTTCGATCTCTTCATCGCTGAGACGGCCAAAGGTGACCTTGGTGGCTTCATGGCTCATCGAAAGCCGATCGGTAGCAGGATGGGCTAAGGCAAGGCCGGTAAACACGGTGTGGGTTTGGCCGCTCAGCCGACGCAGCAGGCTTCGCGCCTCGGCCGCATCTGCTGGCTTCCCAAGAATGTCGCCATCCAGAACAACGATCGTATCGGCAGCGAGGGTCAATGCGTCCGAATATTGCTGGCTCACCGGGGCTGCTTTCTGACGGGCCAGTTCTTTTACAATGCCTGCCGGTTCCAGGCCCTCTGGCACGATTTCCTCGACATGACTCGGTATTACCACGAACGACAGATCCAGCAGTTCGAGCAAATGCCGACGACGGGGCGATTGGGAAGCCAGAACGAGAGTGGAACGGAGTTGCATGGGAAAACCGGAGCGCACGAAAAAAAGGGACGTGCCGAACGGAGCAGAAGGGCTTCTGGTTTCCAGTGAGGTGTAGGGGGGAGGGGCTAAATGTCGAAGAACGAGGGGCGAAGGACAAGAAAATGGAATCTAAATCGTCCTTCGATGTTCGATAATTGCCCTGTTTCAGGCGGGCTCCTCTTCGAGCCAGGCCAGCGCGGCACCGGTGTATTTCATGGCGTGCCAGGTGGCCCCGAGCGCGAGGAACAGGAAAAACATCCCGGCAGGCACCAGCGCGGCCCAACCGAGGACATCGCCATAGCGGCTGTATACCGTCGTGCCCGAGTGTAGAGGTACGGCGGCCAGCCGAGCGGAGGTCTGGCCCGAGGGACTTCGCAAGAGGGTACGGCCATTCGGCGCAACAACAGCTGATTGGCCGTTGGCTGATACGCGAACCACGCTACGCCGAGACTCCATCGCCCGTAGGCGGGCAAAGCGCAAATGTTCGAAGGCAACCGGGTCATCGCCCCATTGCTCATGCCTGGAAAGCCCCACCAGGAATTCGGCACCCTCTGCAGGATGACGGCGCGCATAGTGCCCGAGCAGAAGTTCAAAGTCTAGCAGCATGCCCACATGGATATTATCGAAAGATAACTGATCTTGCCCTCGCCCTGTAGCAAAGGTGGGCTGGGCACCCACCGATGAAAGGGGGACGTAATCCGTAAAGGGCACACGGGTCTGGAACGGGGTGTAGCGCACCTGATCGTAGCGGAGAGGCGTCGTACGGGGACGGTAGAGGATGGCGCTGTTGTAGAAATGGTCTGTCCGTCCAGGCTCGCCGCTGGGCACCAGGGCACCACTCAAAAGCGCCACCTGCAACCGCTCGGACCACTGTTGCAACTGGGCATCCACGAAGCGCTGCCGCATGCGGTTGAAGGGAGCAGGCACGGCCCGTTCCGGCCAGATCATAAAGACGGGCGGCGCATTCATTGCCGTAACCAGCGAGTCCGATAATGCTGTGAGCCGTAGCAGCCGGTTGGCTCCCCGCTGATCGACCCAGTCTGATCGATTCATGGCGGGCTGAATAATCCCCACCGTGATAAAACTTGCATCTTCCTCCAGGTCGTTGAGGCGCCAGGTGCTAAAGGCCAGAGAGGTGCCCAGTAACAATACCAGGGCCGCCCCACACCAAATCTGCGAGGTCCGTCTCCGCGATATAATTGTCGCAAAGTAAAACAGACCATTCAGCACCAGCACCCAGAGCGAGAGGCCCAGTACGCCCGTGTACTCGACGAATTGCACCAACACCACGGCGTCGGCTTGCGTGTTACCAAGCACGGGCCATGGAAACAGGATGGGGCCATGCAGCAGCAGCATTTCGACGGATAGAAACAGCGCGACGAAGCTACCAAAGCCGACCAGCCGGCCATACCGACGCAAAAAGAAGCGGGAGGCAGCAAATGGCAGGGTCCAGAGTAGTGGGATGAGGAGTAATCCACCGAAGGCCAGTGTGGCTGCCTGGGAGAACACATGCAGCATTGGCCAGAAGAGGCCCAGGGCGTAGGCGATTAGGAAAGCTGTGTAGACCTCCGCCAGAAATCGTACCCAGGATCGGTTGCTGGCCCAGATGAGCAGGAGAGGAACCAGGGCAATCCAGGCGAGCCACCAGAGGGGGGCAGGTAAAAAGCTAAAACCGAGGGCAGTACCTCCGGCCAGGACCCGCAGGATGGCAACGGAAGTTTCGTGTTTGGAAGTACCTGTC
>DATGCC010000176.1:0-7891 GCA_035312345.1 Rhodothermales bacterium | reverse complement strand
GAAGTACCTGGCAGCAGGACTTTTCCTGTTGTTGATGTTCCCCAGTCTCACCCATGCGCAGACCGTGGAAAAGGGACCTTCACTAGATCCGTCCCTGGATCTGACCCAGTACATGCTGGACACCTGGACGACGGATGACGGCCTGCCCCAAAATACCATTCATGCCATCGCGCAAACGCCGGACGGGTACCTGTGGGTGAGCACACAGGAAGGACTCGCTCGCTTTGATGGGCATACCTTTACCCTCTTCAGCAAAAAAAACACCCCGGCGTTTACGAATAACGATATCCTCTCCTTGCAGGTCGACCATACCGGAGCGCTCTGGATAGGCACCAATGGCGGTGGATTACTACGCTATCAGGACCACCATTTCGACACGTTTACCACCGCCGATGGGCTCGTCAGCAATCATGTGGGCTCCCTCTATGAAGACGACGAAGGACGATTGTGGATTGGCACCCGAGAGGGATTAAGCTATTTTAAAAACGGTCGTTTTGCTTCGCTTGCCATCGCCGATGGGCTAGTGGACAACCACGTAATGAGTATCCACGGCGACGCACAGGGTACCATCTGGATCGGCACGATTGCGGGGATGAGCACCTACCATGATGGCCAACTGGGGCAGGATGCTCGGTGGACAGACGAAGTCATTCTGACCGTCTTCAGCGATTCGCGAGGAGCGCTTTGGGTGGGCACGGAGACGAATCTCCAGCGTCATCAAGCGGGTAGCAAGATGGTGTTTTCTGACACGGATGGCCTGGTCGGCACCTCGGGCCTCTCGCTCTACGAAGACCGCGCAGGTACCCTCTGGGTGGGGACCGAGAATGGGCTAAACCGTTTTGACGGAACCCGCTTCGAGACACTCTCTACCACCGATGGATTGAACGACGATGTCATCTGGAGCATCTTCGAAGATCGAGAAGGCAGCCTTTGGTTCGGCACCACTTCGGGTGGACTCCACCAGTTGAAAGACCTCAAATTCACCACGCTGACCACCCGTGAGGGCCTGCCCAGTGACCTGACGACCGCCATTCACGAAGACGCCCGTGGCGTCCTCTGGATCGGAACCGATGGCAACGGACTGGCCCGGCACGCCCCCGATGGCACCGTCACCACGTTCTCCACCGCCGATGGCCTGCCCGACGATTACATTACCGCCCTCGCCAGCACGCCCGACGGGAGCCTCTGGATTGGCTCCTGGGGCGGCGGCCTGACGCGTTATCGCAACGGTCGCTTTGATACCTTTACGACCGCCGATGGCCTGACGCACGATAACATCCTTGTCATTTACCCCGACGAGGACGGCACGCTCTGGATTGGGACCGTTGAAGGCATCACCCGATACCGCAACGGTCGTTTTGACACCTTCACCGCCGAGCAGGGCCTGCACAACGAAGTGGTGTGGACCATCCTGCGCGACACCCAGGGCGTGCTCTGGGCCGGTACCCAGGAAGGGCTGCACCGGTACGACGAGGACTTGCATTTTACCGCCTTCACCAAAAACGATGGGCTCCTCAGTGACTACATCCTCTCTATGCACAGCGATGCAGAGGGTACCCTGTGGTTGGCGACGTGGGGCGGCGGGCTGATCCGCTATCAAGACAGCACCTTCGTCGCCTGGACTGCCGAGGATGGCCTGCCCAGCGACAACGTCTTCGCCATCCTGGAAGACAATGCAGGCGACCTGTGGCTGACGGGTAACCTGGGCATCACCCGCGTAGCCAAAAGCGAACTGGCGTCCTTCTTTGCAACAGGCACATCGGTTTCGACAACCATCTATGACCGTGCCGATGGACTTCGTAGTAAAGAATGCAGTGGCGGCTCGCAGCCTGCCGCCTGGAAAGCTCAAGACGGAACGCTCTGGTTTCCCACGGTAAAAGGCGTGGCTGCCATCAACCCCGATCACATCCGCCTGAATCAGGTACCGCCGCCCGTTATCATTGAGCATGTGACCGATGACGACGAGCAGATCGTTCCTGAAGACCTGCTGGTTTTACCTGCGGGCCACAACAAACTATCCTTTCACTATGCGGGCCTTAGCCTGCTTCAGCCCGAAGAGAATCGCTTCATGTACCAGTTGGAAGGCGAGGACGAAGCGTGGGTCGAAGCTGGTACCCGCCAGACCGCCTATTACACCAACCTGGCACCGGGCACGTACCGGTTCCGCGTGCAGGCACGCAACAACGATGGCCTCTGGAGCACCCATGAAGCCCGGCTCCAAATTGAAATAGCCCCCTTCTTTTACCAGAGTATCTACTTCTATCTGCTGATGGGAGCCGGGATCGTCCTGGTGGGATTCTGGAGCTATCGGATCCGTGTGCGTCATCTGCAGCACCGGGCCGAAGAACTCGCCCACCTCGTCGAAGAACGTACCCACGACATTCGCATCGCCAAAGAGAAAACGGAGCAGGCCAAAGCCATCATCGAGACCCAGGCCCGGGAATTGCAAGAGTTGAACCATGGCCTGGAGGAACAGGTGGATCGGGAGGTGAAACTACGCATCAAGGAACGGGAGCAATATGAAGCCACCCTGCTTGCTGCCAAAGAGCGCGCCGAAGCTTCCTCGCGGTTTAAGACGGCGATCCTGGGCAATATGAACCACGAATTCCGTACGCCGCTTACCGCAATAACCTCTTCGCTGCAGATCCTTGGTGCCGAAGTGCCGAGCAACTTGAAGCAATTCGTTGAGATTGCCGAAAAGAACAGCAACCGCCTGCTCCAGACGCTTAACGGCCTGCTACAGCTCTCTAACATGGAGGCCCAGCACTACGAGCTCGACATGGAGCCCACAGACCTTCGCTTTGCCATTCGGTCGGTAGCCGATGCCCTTGCTCTGAATGCGGACGTTAAAGACATCGACCTCCGGGTAACCCTCCCAGCAGCTCCGGTTGCGGGTGTAGTCGATCAGGTCGCTTTCAAACACCTCTTCCATCATGTGCTCGAAAACGCCATCAAGTATACAGATACGGGCCAGGTCGAAGTAAGCATCCGCCGCGAAAGCGAAGCTCTGGCCGTCCAGGTAACAGATACGGGCGTCGGCATTTCCGAGACATTTCTGCCCCATGTCTTTGAGGCGTTTCGGCAAGAATCCGAAGGCATGAACCGGCGCTACGAAGGGAGTGGCCTGGGCCTGACCATTGCGCAACGTCTTGCGTCTATGATGCACATGAAGCTGGAGATCGAGAGTGAGCACGGACAAGGCACGGCCGTCACCATTTTCATCCGCGACAAAATTCAGGACGCTACGCCTGTGCTTCAGCAAGACCGCCCCTCGAAACCGGGACTGGGCGACATCATGAGCACTGACCCCGTCGACTCCCAGCAACCTCGTTAATCTCGAAGACCGGCACTTAAAAGATGAAGGTCTTTGCCAGACCTTCCCTTCCTTCCCTTTTTCACTCATTCTGTTAACCCGACAAACCTTGCGATTCTTCTGCATATCTCCTATCGTTCCGTGGGCTTTGCTCACACAGACACCACGAGAGGATCAGGGAGGTACACACCATGGGTTTATGGGATAAGGTTAAAGGCGAGTTTATCGACATCATCGAGTGGCTTGATGACTCGCATGATACACTCGTCTACCGCTTTGAGCGGCATGGCAACGAAATCAAGTACGGCGCAAAGCTCGTCGTGCGCGAAGGGCAAGCAGCCGTATTTATCAACGAGGGCAAGCTGGCCGACGTCTTCCCGCCCGGCACCTACGAATTGGTAACGCAGAACCTGCCCATCCTCTCGACGCTCAAAGGCTGGAAATATGGCTTCGAGAGTCCGTTCAAGGCGGAGGTGTACTTCGTATCCACGCGCCAGTTTACGGACCAGAAGTGGGGCACGAAGAACCCGATCATGCTGCGTGACCCGGAGTTTGGTCCCTTGCGGCTACGGGCGTTCGGCACCTATTCGCTCCGCGTCAAAGATCCAGCTACGTTCCTGCGCGAAGTCGTCGGCACCAGCGGGCACTTCACCACCGACGGCATCACAGACCAGTTGCGCAACCTTGTCGTCACCCGCTTCACCGATCAGGTGGCCGAGAGCAAGCTGGCCGTCCTCGACATGGCGGCCAACTACAACGAGTTGGGCGACTTCGTGGGTGAAAAGATCCAACCTGAATTTGAAGAATATGGACTGGAACTGACGAAGCTGCTCGTCGAAAACATCTCGCTGCCGCCTGCCGTGGAGGAAGCCCTCGACAAACGGGCCAGCATGGGCGTCATCGGCAACCTGGGTGCCTACACGCAATACCAGGCCGCACAGGCGATGGAGAAAGCCGCCGACAATCCTGGCGGCATGGCCTCTGGCGGCATGGGCATGGGGATGGGCTTCGCCATGGCCAACCAGATGGGCCAGGCGATGGGCCAACAGCAAAACATGAGCGGCGGGCCACCGCCAATCCCGCAAGCCTCCAGCTACCACGTCGCCGTCAACGGGAAGCAAACCGGGCCATACGACCTGCAAACCCTTAAGCAGCAGGCCAGCCAGGGCACCCTCACCCGCGACTCGCTCGTCTGGAAGCAAGGCATGGCGCAGTGGAGCAAGGCCGGTGAGGTGGACGAGTTGCAGTCCATTTTTGCCGCGGCCCCTCCCCCGCTGCCGCCGAGCGAATGATAGGTTACAGGTTTTCAGGTTGCAGGTTACAGGTTTTTTGGTCTGCAACCTGAAACCTGAAGTCGAACGAAGTGAAACAACCTGCCAACCTGTAACCCAAAAGCCTTTCGCATGGCTGTACAGCAATTTCCTTGCAAAGAGTGTGGCGCAGAGCTTCGGTTTGAGCCGGGCGAGAATGCGCTAAAATGTCCGTATTGCGGCACGGTCAATGAGATTGAGCAGGCCGAAGTAGCCGTCGAAGAACTTGACTTCGAGCACGCGCTGGCGCAGCTTAAAGCGGGTGGCGAGACGTACGAGGTGGTCGTCATCCGATGCTCGAATTGTGGCGCTGAGACGACCTTTGACCCCAACATCACCTCGGATATGTGCGCCTTCTGCGGAACGCCGCATGTGCTGGAGAAGGGATCGACGCGTCTCATCAAACCGCAGGCGCTACTCGCCTTCAAAGTCACCAACCGCGAGGCCCGCGATCATTTCAAAAAATGGCTGCACGGCCTCTGGTTTGCCCCCAACGACATCAAGCAGTACGCCCGGCGCGAAGGTGGCCTCAACGGGATGTACCTGCCCCACTGGACCTACGACACAGAAACCACCACCCGCTATACGGGCCAGCGCGGCGAGTATTACTACGTGACGGAGACGTACACCACGGTAGAAAATGGCAAGTCCGTCCAGCGAACCCGGCAGGTGCGCAAGACGCGGTGGTACCCGGCCAGCGGCACCGTCTACAACAGCTTCGATGATGTACTGGTCGTCGCCAGCGAATCACTCCCGCGCAACTACATGCAGAAGCTGGAGCCGTGGGATCTCGAAGAGGTGGTGCCCTACACCGAGGCGTACCTGAGTGGCTTCCGCACGGAAAGCTACACAGTGGACTTGGAGGAAGGCTTTGGCCTCGCGTGCGCCCGCATGCAGCCCACCATCGACAGCAGCATTTGTAGCGACATTGGCGGCGACACACAGCGCATCAGCAGCAAAAACACGCGCTACGACGATGTGACGTTCAAACACTTGCTGTTGCCCATCTGGATCAGCACCTACCGCTACCGCGACAAAGCCTACCGCTTTCTCGTCAACGCCCGCACGGGTGAGGTCACTGGCGAGCGACCGTGGAGTTGGGTCAAGATCACGCTGGCAGTCCTTGCCGCGCTCCTCGTGATTGCCGTCATCGTCTATTTTGCGCAGCAATCGGGCTAAACTTGGGACAACGGCCTGGAGCCATCAAGCGACACCGAGTTGCTGGCAGGCATCTTCCACAAGTGCCCGCGCTTCGTCTTCGGTTGCTGCTTCGGAATAAATGCGCAACACCGGCTCGGTACCGGATGGGCGAACGAGCAGCCAGCCGTCGTCGGTGATATGCTTGTAGCCATCGAGCGTATCGAGCCTGGTGACAGGGCGTCCATCGATTTCGGACAAACCGCCCTCCTGGTCGAGTTGCTGCAAGATTTTCTTCTTCTGCGCATCTGTCGTATGCACATCGACGCGGTAGGTATGATGCGGACCAAATTCGTCAAAGAGTTCCTGGACGAGCGCCGAGAGCGACTTGCCCCGCTTGACCATCATCTCGACGATGAGCAGGCCGATGTAGATGCCGTCGCGCTCCGGCAGGTGGCCCTTCACCGCAATACCACCCGACTCCTCGCCGCCGACCAATACATCTTGCTCAACCATTTTGGGGGCGATGTATTTGAACCCAATCGGCAGCGTCTCGATGGGAAACCCGTAGGCCGCCCCCATTTTGTCGAGCAGGTGCGTCGTGGAAAACGTCTTGACGACGGACCCGCTCAATCCGCGCTCTTCGTGCAGATACTTGACGAGCAATGCCAGAATCTCGTGCGACGTGACGAACCGCCCGGTCTCATCGATCATGCCGATCCGGTCAGCGTCGCCATCGTTTGCCAGCCCTACCGCACACCCCTCGCGTACGACGAGTTCGGATAGCTCAGACAGATTCCGCTCAATGGGTTCGGGGGCCTGCCCTTCAAAGCTCGGATTGAACGTGCTGTGCAACTCGATGACACGTTCTTCACCCAGCAACGCCGTCACGACGCCCTGCCCCGAACCAAACATGGCATCGTGTGCGATCGTGAAATCAGCGTTCTGAATGGCCTCAATGTCGAGCCGCTCTCGCAGCAGGTCCAGATATTCGGCATTGAGGTCGAAGCGTTCGATAAATCCGTCATCGCACAGATTGTCGAACGAGCGGATTTCCGGTATGTCGTCTTCCAGATTTGCCAGTTCTGCTTCCACGGCGGCAATCATTGAGGGATCAGCCGGACCACCGAAATCGGCTTTGAGTTTGTAGCCGTTGTACTCCGGCGGATTATGGCTCGCGGTGATGACGATGCCTGCGTTGGCTCCATATTCCAGCGTCGCCCAGCTTACGGCAGGCGTAGTGACAAACGTGTCGGCAAACTTCACGCGTACCCCTTGCGAAGCCAGCACCCGCGCCACATGCTCGGCGAAGGCCCGCCCCTGAAACCGTGTGTCGTGCCCGATGACGACGCTGACGGTCGCACCGTAGGTTGCGTAGAGCCACCGCGCCGTAGCCCACGCCACCCGCGTCAGGTTATCAAAGGTATATCCGTCGGCGATCACGGCGCGCCAACCATCGGTTCCAAATTTGATCGGATGATGCATTAATAGGATGGTTTCTAGTTACTGGTTCTTGGTTACAGGTTACCAGGCTTACTTACGTGAGTCGGGTGACGCCTTCGTGTGGTAGGTTACAGGTGCTGGGCTTTTCTCTCTCCCTTCCTCCTCTTCTCCTACCCCCTCTTGCATTCTATACTCCTGCCGACGCAAAGGCATCGCTGACGATGGCCTGGGCATCTTCGAGAATCTGATCCAGATGATTCTCTCCCCGAAAGCTCTCTGCGTAGATTTTGTAGATGTCCTCGGTGCCAGAGGGGCGAGCAGCAAACCATCCATTTTCGGTGGTCACTTTTAATCCGCCAATGGGAGCATCATTGCCAGGCGCACGGGTTAGCCGTGCTGTGATGGGTTCGCCCGCCAGCGTCTTGGCCTGCACATCCTCAGGAGCCAGATCTGCCAGTACGGCTTTCTGCGCCAGGGTCGCTGGGGCATCGAAGCGACGATAAACGGGGCTACCGAATTGTGCTTCGAGATCGGCGTAGTGTTCGCCTGGATCGCGGCCTGTTTTTGCGAGGATCTCGGCAGCAAGCAGATCAAGGATGATGCCGTCTTTGTCGGTCGTCCAGACGGTGCCGTCTTTGCGCAGGAACGATGCCCCCGCGCTCTCTTCGCCCCCGAACCCGTACGAGCC
>DATGCC010000175.1:0-3453 GCA_035312345.1 Rhodothermales bacterium | reverse complement strand
CCATCCGCAGAAAGAGATAGAACCTCCCGGAGTGAAAGGGGCGACGGCTCCGGTAAACGAAGCGGCCCACACCATATCCCAAAGAGGCGGTCTCCTCCTCGCTTCGCATGGCTTGTAGCCATCCTGCTGCGGTGCTGGTCTGGTCAAAGTCAAAAAGGCCCGTCGCTATTCCCTTTTCGCAAGGCACCGCACCGTACTTCACGGGTAGGATCTCTGCCTGGGGGTTGAGCAACTGCAAGGCGGCAACCAGCCGCTCCTGTTCTACCTGGGGAATCGTGTCCATCTTATTGAGCACAATCACATTCGCAAATTCGACCTGATGGATGAGCACCTCAGCAATGCTGCGCACATCTGCCTCGTCCCCTGCCATGCCTCGCTGCTGAAGGGTCTCAGCCGAATAGATGTCTTCCAGAAAGCGTCCAGCATCCACCACGGTCACCACTGTATCGAGGAACAGGAAATCTGCATTTGCGCTATCGGAGAAAAACGCTTCTACCACACCCTGCGGCTCCGCCAAGCCATGCGCTTCAAAAACCAGGCCCTCTGCGTTTTCTTCCTGCACCAACCGGTTCATCTCGGTACGCAACGCATCGGGGATCGCGTAGCGGATAGCAGCTTGCGCTCCAGCGGATGCCTCCGGGGCGAGCGTCGCCTGTCCATCCCCACCAGCGCTCCCATGGCTGATCCAGGCATCATGGGTCAGACCGGCAAGATTCAGAGATTCGCTGTGCGACAACAGGTGGTTGAGCACGGTTGACTTTCCTGCGTCCAGAAATCCAAAAAGCAGCGTTAAGGGTACCTGTCTCATGGTTTTTCTCCTCTTTAGATGGGCATGGTGTTCGGTGGATGGGCTGGACGTGAGACTCTTTACAGCAGCAGGTTGTGGGTCTTCTCATCCAGCCTGGATCCATACCCGTTGACGGCGAGATGTTCAGCGACCAACAAAGGCAGGACAATCAGAATCGGCGGGTCGGTGAGCGCACGGGGGCGCAGGTGTACTTCCGCATCGCTACGCCCGTCCTCTACGGGGCTGCGGCTCACGCCCACCTGCAAGCGGTCTTCATCCGGCAAGAGATAGCCCAACGGATGCGCGGGCCAGGGAAAGCCCGCCACAAACAGATAGTGCCGCCCCGGAGGTACATTGCCCACAGCAAACGCCCCTGGCGCGGTGATCAGTGTGCCCGCCACGGGTTGTCGCTGGGGGATGTGTTTGGGAAAGAGGCCGATGAAAAGCGGCCCGTCGAAAACATCTGGCGTACGCACATGCCCTGTCACTAGCGGGGCCGGTGGGGCCGGCGGGTGCATGGCCCCCTGACACAGGAGGGCTTCCAGGTCTACGAAAAAGGATTCATTTTCGACCAGCCGCCGCAACCGGGTGGGAGAAACCCCCACGAGATCGGTAAACCGTTTGACGAAGCTGCCAAGGCTGTTGTAGCCCACTTCGAAACAAATAGCTGTCACACTCATCGAGGTGGTCAGCAGCAACCGCTTGGCGCGTTGCAGGCGTAGCGCATAGAGAAACTGCGACGGAGGAATGCCGACGATCTGCCGAAAAATGCGGTTGAAATGATACGGACTAATATAGGCGATATCGGCCATGTCTTCGAGTGTGAGGCTGTGGTCGAGTTCCTCTCGCATGGCGAGGATAACCCGTTCTACGGCCTGTCGCCGCGCACGGAGGGTGCTCGCCCGGCTGTCGGTACGGGCAGCAGCATACGATGGAGCCATACAATCCTTTCCACCCGCCAGGGAGCTATCCTCGGCGGCTTCAGTTGCACATTTTTAGGATGACCTCACAGGGAAACAGGCGGCATGGTGCGGCTTTCCTGCGCACGCCGCTCGTTGGCACGATGCCGCGCCCGCAGGATGAACAAGCGCGCTTCCTTCTGAAAATCCAGTGTCGGGTGCATATGCTTGACGATGCCTTCGTAGACCAGCAAGGCTACAATGGTCATCGTAAATTGGGTAGGCCCCCGTACGCCGTGGCGGCGCTGCGTGTCGAAAAGGTCGGCGGCGAAATGCACCACTTCAAAATCCTCGGCCTTCAAGGCAGCATGCCGGTCGATCAGCGCTTCCATAGCCTCCTCGAAAGCCGTTCTGTCGCTCCCCGGCGACCGGTAGGAAGCCCCGTTCCAGATGATGCGGGCACAGGCCGCGCCGTTGTTCTCTGCCAGCCCGAGGAAGAACGTCACGAAGTCCTCCAGATCCTGCTGTTCCAGCCGCGCCACCAAACCTACATCGAGCAAGATCACGCCAGGACCGGGTACAAAAAACATATTGGCCGGATGCATATCGCCGTGGATGAAGCCGTCGATGAAAATCATCTTGTAGAGCGCCTTCAGCCCTATTGTCGCGGCTTCGCGGCGGGCAGCAACATCGAGCATCAGATCAGCCACTTTGGTCAACCCTTCGACATATTCCATGGTCAGCACCGCCTCGGAGCACAGGTCGTCGACGAGGTGGGGGAACCGCACCTGGGGCATCACGCGAAAATTGACCCGGAACTTCCGGTTGTTGGCTGCCTCGATCCTGAAATCCAGTTGCTGTTCGATGGCCTGCCCGAATTCCTCCACTAGCCCCTCAAAGGGCACAAGGCGGAGGCCAGGGAACCGTTGCAGCACCCGCGCCAGCCCCCGCAGCAGCAGCAGATCGCCCTGTACGGTTGCGACCACGTTCGGACGTCGAATCTTGACAGCAACCTCGGTTCCATCACGGAGCCGCGCCCGGTGCACCTGGGCCACGCTGGCACTCGATAGCGGAACCGGATTAAAGACGGCAAAGCACTCCTCGGGCAAACCACCAAAGCTGTCCTGAAATACGGCTGTAATCTGGTTGATAGGCACGGGGGCCACGCGATCCTGCAAGCGAGCCAGTGCCGCGATGGTTTCGAAAGGCAGGAGATCGGGACGGGTACTGAGGATCTGCCCGATCTTGATAAACGTGGGCCCAAGCGCTTCGAACAGGCCAGCCAGGAGTTCACCACGGAGCGCTGCTTTGCCGGGACTACGCCTGAAGCGGTGCACTAACCGCCGTCCTGCATAGCACGCTGCATACCACCCCACCAGCGCCGCCACCACCCCGCAGCGCCGTGCCAGAAGCAGAATGGTCTTTAGATGAAGGGGCTGTTCAGCAGACTTCGGATGCATAGGATCAGGGTTTCCAACACGCACAACGGCGTGGTGGAGTACGGGCGGTTGGATATAGGGCAACAGATAGAAGCACATATTATCCGGCATGATGTAGCGGAGCCGCCAGCGGACTATATAACTGGAGCGCATGATGCAGGCTAACCGGAATAGGCGTAGGCACGAGGTGAACACCGTCGCGCCGCATACAGGCTACTACCTGCTCCCCGTGCGCAACGCGCGTTTCCCGGCCGGCATCGCGGCGGAGATACTCGAAAGCCAGGGTCAACCGATTCTGGACAAGCGACGCCAGCCGCATCTGTAGCAC
>DATGCC010000174.1:0-4157 GCA_035312345.1 Rhodothermales bacterium | reverse complement strand
AGACCTCACCATCGATGCCCACCAGCAACCCCCGCTTTTCGATGCACCCGCGAACGTGGATGACGGGTGGGACACCGTCCCGGTGAAACTTCAGGCCGTTGCTGATCAGATTCTGAAATAGCTGCTGCATCTGCAACGGATCGGCTTCGATAGCCGGTAGCGGATCTACGTTGACAGTGCCGCCCGTTTCTTCCAGCCGGATTTCAAGGTCATAGAGAACGCCCTCGATAATCTCATTCAGATCGACTTCTTCGTAGGGCCGGGCCCGCGTCGTTATCCGTGAGAAGGCCAGCAGGTCGGAAATCAGACGGGACATCCGAGCCGCAGCATCTTTCATACGGTCAACATAAAACTGCCCGTCCTCGTCGATCTGCTCGCCAAACTCTGAAATCAGCAAGCCCGAGAACGCCTGAATTTTGCGCAAAGGCTCCTGCAAATCGTGCGAGGCCACATAGGCGAAATCTTGCAACTCGCGGTTGCGATATTCGAGCACTTTGTTGGTCCTGTCGAGGTCTGCCGTGCGAGCTTCGACCCGTTCTTCAAGCGACTCGCTGAGTTGCTGCAAGCGCGTTCGCTCGGTGCGCAGTTCTTCGAGCAACTTCTCGCGCAGGACTTCTGCCGACTTGCGCTCGGTGATGTCGTGCAGCAGGATGGTGACCCGCTGTTCGCCATGCAAATCAAAGGTACTCCAGGTAACCAGGAGCGGTACCGGGTGCCCTTCCTTATGTAGCCCGACCGCCTCCCCCCGCTGGTTGATGCTAAGCCACGGCATGTCCGCGATCGTCCCTGCCTTTCCACTGGCCTGCTGGATATACGCATCAATGGGTTGGCCGATGACGTCTTCACTTGGATAGCCCAGAATATGCTCAGCAGCAGCGTTGAAGGTCTCGATGGCCCCTTCTGCGCCCGTAACGATGATCCCTTCAGCAGAGGTTTCGAGAATGGTGCGCTGGCGCAGTTCTTTGCTTTCCAGTTCTATCACCTGCCGCTGAATTTCGTCGGCCATGTCACGCAGGGTGCGTGCCATCAGCCCAATTTCGTCCTGCCGGTCTACGGGCAACGCCTCACCCCACTCGCCCCGCTTGAAGCGAGAAAGAGCACGGGTGATCCTGCTAAGGGGCCGCGTGAGCCAGGTAGAAAACGCCAGTGCAAACACGATCCCGCACAGGCTGAACAGCAGCGTAATGAGCAAACTCCGGTTGCGTACCTGTTCTACATCGGCCAGGATCGTCGCGTGCGGCGCGGTGATACCGAGAATCAGCGGGCGGTGCGAAACCCCCTCGCCCAGATCGATGCGGCTGAAAAACGCACTCACCGGCTCGCCCGTATTGGACCGTGCTTCATCGATGGGCAAAAAGGTGTCCTCACCACGGATGATAGCAGCAGCATCGGCAAAGGTATCCTGGATCAGATACTGCTGCCCCCGCTCGAAACCAAAGGTGCGTGTGGGGTCGGGATGGATAAGAAAATAGCCATCCTTGTTGGCCAGGTAGAGCCACTTGTCATCATCCGCCACCTCGCGCAACCCGGCAAAGACCTTCTCCATGTCGATCTGAATCTGCAAAAAGCCATAGACCCGCCCGTTTGCGCCATATACAGGCAGCGCTGCCCGCAGGCTCGGCCTGCCTTCTGAAAGATCGCTTTCCCAGGACGATTCAAGCGTGATGGGAGACAGATACAGCGTTCCTTGCTCCAGTTGAATCGTCTGTTGAAAATCTTGCTGATCGCCAATCTCGTCGAGTTCCTCTTGTGGAATGCGCCGAATAGCATCCTCACGCCGCTCCAGCCGCAGCATTTCCTGCCCATTGCTGGAAACACTCGAAAAACCGATTTGCAAATAGGTGGTGTGGTTTTCCAGAAAGACGCGAAAGAGATCCGCCAGTTGATCGCGCCAATCATTCACGGTCATGCCCGTCTCGCGATCCAAGCCGTAGCCCTGCTCTCTGGCAGCCCAGGTGCGCACGATGCCTTCCACGGCAGGCGTCCCTGTCAAAAAACGCAGGTCGTTGGCTATCGACTCGATGTCGGAGGCGAGGCGTTGTTCGACCCGTTCAGAGGTGTGCCCCAGCCGCTCCGTAGCTGCTTTGATGAGCGCCCGCCGCGATCCCTGGTACACGGTAAAGCCCACCGTCGCCGTCGCCACAAAAACGACCAGCGCAAAGATGAGGGCAAATCGCTGGGCAATACTCAGGTTCATAACTTTCGAAGATTAGACAGATGCGCGCTTCACCCCTGGAGGCTGACCGGGAAAAGAAAGTGTCCACACTCTCCGAATATATTGCCTTCCTTCGTCATAATACATTAAAAGCTGTTAATTTATAAGAAAGGCACCGCTCTGCCTGGTGCAGGTTTAAGGCATCTATTAGGCTATATGACGTTCCCAGGCGTAGCATTCGGAGAGCGGGAAGCGAAGCGCGGAGCGCGAAAACACCGCTTGCGCCCCTACTTTCCGCCTTCCGCTCTCCGCAACCCAAAATCTTAGAAAGGCTACCACGACCCGGTTGTACAAATCAATCTTTTGAAACAGCACAAGCCTGACGCATCGTAACGTGTCTGTATGGCTTAGAACCTGTCTGGCGGCGGGCTGTCCATCTAGGTATACGTTCCCTACGACAACCGACTATGGCTATGACCGTTTTCCCTCTTCACATCATCGGCATGGCCGGTAGCCTGCGTGAAGGGTCCTACAATCGAAGCCTGCTGAGTGCTGCGCAACGCCTCACCCCAGAAGACCTGACCATTGAGGTCTTTCCACTCGACGATATTCCCCTTTACAATGGCGACCTAGAAAATGATGCGGATCGTCCAGCCGAGGTGAAGCGGCTCAAACGCAGCCTTGCACAAGCAGACGGCCTCCTGATTGCGACGCCAGAATACAACCACGGCATTCCCGGCGTGCTGAAGAATGCCATCGATTGGGCTTCTCGCCCTGCTTTTAAGTCGCCGCTGGTCGGGAAGCCGGTCGGCATGATGGGCGCGGCTCCCAGCATCATAGGTACGGCCCGCGCCCAGCAGCATCTCAAAGTCGTGATGTTGTCGATGCTCGCCGAAGTCATGCCCCATCGCGGCGTGGTGGTAGGCAACGCAAAGGACAAGTTCGACGAAGAAGGCCATCTCATTGACGAGGCCACGCAGCAGTTTTTGTGGTCCTATTTGCAGGACTGGGCTTCCTGGATCCGACGGATCTCGCAGAAAAAGGCCCTCGTTACTTCTGCCGAAACATCTTGATTTAAGTTCAATATTCGGCGTTTTTTAGAGTTGCTATTTGCCCCTCCTGGCATTGTAACGACCCTGTTCATAGCGCTCTGATCGGCGTTATTCATCTTCGCGAACTGGATTTGCGACCTGCCGAGACGTAAACTTGGGTTTGCCATGTAAAGCGGCATCCCATGTTCGTAACTCAGCACAATAGCAAAGCCGTCCAGAGTGGCAATGCTCTGGCCCACTTGGCTTCGCCGGAATTCTAAGCTCCCTCACCCACCAACCCAAGGAGGCCCCGTGAATACCCCCAATACCGCGCTACGCGCCCTACTTATGCGTTTTGCCACGCCCTTGCTTGCCCTGCTCCTCGTCGTTGGTCTCGCTGCCTGCGGCGGTGGCGAAGACGCCGACATGGAAGACGACATGGCAGCCGACACCACCGAGATGATGGAAGAGTCGATGGAGACCAATACCATTGTGGATGTTGCTGTGAACGATGGGCGATTTACGACGCTGGTCGATGCCCTGCAGAGAACGGGCCTGGCTGAAACGTTGCAAGGCGATGGCCCTTTCACTGTCTTCGCCCCCACCGACTCGGCCTTTGCTGCGCTACCTGAAGGTACGCTGGATGGCTTAAGCGACGAAGAACTCACCAACATCCTCACCTATCACGTCGTCAATGGCAGCATGATGGCGGACGCCGTGGGCGGCATGCAGATGATTCCGACCGCGCAGGGCACCGACCTCTCCGTCACCGTCGGCGATGATGGCTCAGTCAAGGTTAATGATGCCAACATCGTTATCACCGACATCCAGGCTGATAACGGTATCATCCATGTGATCGACGCTGTGCTGATGCCACCGGCTGATGAGGATGCCATGTAACGCTTAGGCACCTGCTTGTGCAAAAAGAGAGCCGGACGCACTACCCTGCGCGTCCGGCTCTTTTTTCTGTG
>DATGCC010000173.1:0-7213 GCA_035312345.1 Rhodothermales bacterium | reverse complement strand
GGACCTCGACCTCATCCCCGACCTCTCCGCAGGCGCGTTAGATTTCATTCATGAGGCCAATGGGTGGCCTAAGAAAAACGGCTTCCCCCAGGGCACCATCCCGCCAGGTCGCCGCGGCGACCCGGCGGGATCGACCGGTACGTCAAGCGCGCGGCGCGCGCGCGGGCGCGACGCGATCCGGGAGCTGTTTGCCACCAAGTTCGGGCGGGCGGAGATGACGTGCATTGAGGAAAACCTGCTGGAGGATGGCGAGTGGGCGGTGCTGGAATGGCGCGACCCGCTTGGCCTGCGCGGGTGTGGCTTTTTTCAGGTCCGCGACGATCAGATCGTGTTTCAGCGGGGCTACTTCGATCAGCTTTCCTTTTTCAAGCAGCAGGGCCTACCCATTCCGGATGCCTATCTGGGTAGCTGAGTGAACAGGAGCGGGGCTTTGTAAGGAATATCATTACACCTCGTGCAAGTGTACCCTCTCGACATCTTCCCCCTGAGAACGTATACTTGTGACAAAGCGATTATGCAGAGCACCAAGAGAAACTGGTTATGCCCGAGATCAAAGTCATCAGTACCGAACCCGAGGTGGGCAACAAACCTTATGTGGCCTACGAACTCGAAGAAGACACCGCCCGCGTAGCGTATCACTATGAAGTAGATCCTCAGTTCTTCCTCACCGTCACCGATGGCGAATGGAACAACTATTCCGCGTCAATCTGGGAAGACGGATACGATGTCACGCAGGCGCAGGAGAAGAAACTCGACAAGTTCGCCGAGATGATGGGCCTGAAACCTGGCATGCGCATCATGGACGTGGGGTGCGGGTGGGGTGGGCCGCTGGTCTACCTGTGCAAAACCTACGGCGTACAGGGCTACGGCATCACCGTCTCGCCGATGCAAATTCCCATCGCGGAGGCGCGGGCCGAGCGCTACGGCGTGGATGTCACCTTCGAGGTGGTTCATTGGCAGGAACTGCCAGAGGTCGAGACCTACGACGCCATCTTCACCGACGAGGTCATCGTCCACTTCAACGATCTGAGCGGCTTTTTTGCCAAATGCCACAAGCTGCTTAAAAAGGGCGGGATGCTGGTCAACAAAGAGTTGCACTTCACGCACTCCAGCCACACCCACTGGACCGACCGCCTCAGCCAACACATCAACAAAGTCTACGCCTATACTGGCAACTACCGCACGCTCGTTGAGGAACTGACGCTGCTCGATCAGAATAATTTTCAGATCGTGGAAGTGCATCAGATTCCAATCGAGAGTTACCGCAAGACCATCGACGATGTGTGGCTGAAGAACCTGCACGAGCGCCGTGAGGAATTGGAAGCGATGACGTCGCCCGAACATGTCGCTGACTTCCGCGCTTACCTGAAAGCCATCATGGTGTGCTTCCGCTACGATTTCCTGGGGCTCCACATGGTGGCAGGCAAGAAGCTGTCGCGGTAGCAGGTGCAAGGCGAAGCGGAACAAAAAGGGCTTAAATCCGTGCGAGACGGACCCCGATCTGTCCTCACTCTCATTAGCCGATTCCCTTCTATGCAGTTCTACCAGAGCCCCAGTGCCGACACCAGCACCGAAGAGCGCGAGGAATGGTCGCTCGAAGACCTGTCGGAGCATCTGCAAATCTCGATGCAAACCATCGTGCGGTGGGTGGATCGCCATCTCATCGACGCGACGCTGGGCTGGACCCTCAACGACGACAACGAAGAACTGCGCGTTATTTACTTGCGCAAAGACAAAATCGAGGAGATCAAAGCCTTCGCCGACGAATACCGGGCCGGCCACGTCACGCGCAAGGAAAGCCGCCGCATCCTGAAGATGATCGACCGCCGCCGCGTTAAGAAGATGGTCCGCGCCGGCGACATCGAAACCGTGCAGATCGACGACGAGACGAAGGTGCTGATTTCCAGCATCGAAGACTATCTCATCAGCGTAGAGCAGGATCGAGGCGAAGAGTGAGTCGATTTCCGATTGTTAAATCAGGTCATCGCTAATTGAAAAAGCCGCAGCGGGCACAACCGTCGCGGCTTTTTTGATACGTAGACATCTGGTACACGACCCTCGAAACTTGGACTTTACAAATCTACAATTCCGCAAGCCTATCGCGTAGGACCGGGCGTTTCTCGGCGACGGGATAGAGGCCGATGACGCGGTCGATGATCTGGCCATCGGAGTCAATGACATACGTGGTAGGAAGCGCGAAGACGCCGCCGTATTCATCGGCCACGATGCCCCCGGGATCGAGCGCGACGGGATAGTTGATGTTGAACTGATCTGCAAACGGCGCGACAAGTTCGGGACCTTCCTCGTCAATCGCGATGCCCACGATGGCAAGGCCCTCCGGGTGCAGTTCCTCGTACAATGCTACGAACTCGGGAATTTCTTCTACGCAGGGGCGACACCAGGTAGCCCAGAAGTTGACCAGCACCACCTGTCCCCGCAGATCCGACAGCCGTAGCGAATCGCCCGCAAGGGTGGCGAGGGTAAAATCAGGGGCCGGGCCGACATAGGAAGGCTTGATGATGCCAGCGGAATCGGTTTCTACCGTCATCGCGTCGGAGACGTCCGCATCGGGAGTAGCTTCTGGGTATTCATCGGCTGATTGGCAGGCGGCAAGAAAAACGCACAGCCAGCACAAGGGGACAATAAGGCGAGTAGCATTCATGAAGTAGCGGCGGTCTGGATGGCGGTGCGGATGCTCTGGGCCGTTATACGGCGGTGCGAGGCGTTGAAGATCGGCTCGCCCTGGTACAACACAATAACCTGCGGCGATTCGTGGCGGATGCGCCAGCGCTGTGCGATCTGTCGGGAGAGCGGACGGGCGCGCTGCACGATCACTTCGTAGACCGGTGGATCGGTAGCATCGGTGAGTCTTTCAATCTCCCGGCGGGCGCGAAAGCTCACGCCACAGGTCATGCTGTGTTTGTAGATCACCACCGGCTCCTGGTGCGAGCGGATTACTGCAGCTTCGAGGTTCTGCTCGTCGTTGAGGGTAAACAGGGGAGCCTGGTCCATATCGACATAGCAATGTTGCTGGGGAGCATATATTTGATGACGGGGCAAGCATACAAGATATCCCTCATCGTCTTGACAACAAAATACACCTAGGCATGTTCTAAGAAAAGGAGAAGAGGGAGAAAGGAAAGGCAAGAACCTTGAACCTGTAACCTGAAAACCTGCAACCTGATAAACCAATAACCAAATACATGGAAGCCACAATCACCGGAGCCGAAGCGGTTCACTGGGACCTCACCGACCTGTACCCAAGCGCGGAGGCGCTGGAGCAGGATCTTACCCTTTCGGACCAGGAAGCCAGTGCTTTTGCAGACGACTACCGCGGCCAGGTCGCCTCGCTGATTGCCGAAGAGATCGCAGAGGCTTTACGTCGTTTTGAAGACATCCAGGACCGCATGGGGCGCGGTTTCACCTATGCTTATCTGAACTGGTCCACCAACACCGGCGATGCCGAGCGCGGCGCGTTGCTGCAAAAGGTGCGCGAAGCCTATACGCAGACGAGCCAGAAGCTCATCTTCTTCGAACTCGAATGGACGCAACTCGAAGATGAGCACGCCCAACGGCTGCTCGGCGACGAAGCGCTGGCCGATTTTAAACACTATCTGGAACTGGAACGGCTGAAAAAGGACCATGTGCTCTCGGAGGCCGAAGAGAAGATCATGGCTGAGAAGTCCGTCACGGGCATCGCGGCATGGAACCGGTTCTTCGACGAAACGCTCGGCGCGATGCGCTTCGACCTCGATGGCGAGGCACTGACGCAGCAGCAGATCCTTTCGAAACTCTACGAGCCAGACCGCGACCTGCGCCGTCGTGCCGCGATGGGTTTTACGGAAGGCCTGGAAGCGCACCAGCGCGAACTCACCTACATCTTCAACACCATCCTCGCCGACAAAGCTGCCAACGACCGGTTGCGCGGATTTCCGCACTGGCTCGCCAGCCGCAACCTCTCCAACGAAGTAGCCGACGAAACGGTGGAGGCGTTGATCGAAGCCGTCACCTCGCGGTATGATCTGGTGGCCCGGTTCTACACGCTCAAGCGCCGCCTGCTTGGCTATGACGAACTCTTCGACTACGACCGCTACGCGCCCGTAGGCGAGGCCGATACGCGTTATCAGTGGAACGAGGCCCGCGAACTGGTGCAGCGCTCCTACGCCACTTTTCACCCGGAGATGGGCAACATCGTCGCGTTTTTCTTCGAGCGGAATTGGATTGATGCGGCGTTGGCTCCGAACAAGCGGGGCGGCGCGTTCAGCCATGGCGCGGTGCCGAGTGCGCATCCGTACATCCTGATGAACTATACGGGCAAGATCCGCGATGTACAGACGCTGGCGCATGAACTGGGCCACGGTGTGCATCAGTACCTCTCGCGCAAGCAGGGCGTTCTCCACGCCGACACGCCGCTGACAACGGCGGAGACGGCGTCTGTCTTCGGTGAGATGCTTGTTTTCCAGCGGCTCATCCAGGAAGAGACCAATCCGCAGAACAAGCTGGCGATGCTTGTTAGCAAGATCGATGACACCATCGCGACGGTCTTCCGGCAGGTGGCGATGAACCGGTTCGAGGATCGCATCCACACGGCTCGCCGCGAAGAAGGGGAATTGCCCGCGCAACGGTTTTCCAACCTCTGGATCGAGATGCAGGAGGCGATGTTTGAGGGGAGCGTCACGTTGGGCGAGCACTACCGCCATTGGTGGAGCTACATCCCGCACTTCCTGCACTCGCCGGGCTACGTCTACGCCTATGCGTTCGGCGAATTGCTGGTGCTGGCGCTCTATGCGCGCTATCTCGAAGAAGGGGAAGCCTTCCCAGACAAATACCTGGGTCTCCTGGAATCGGGTGGCTCCGACTGGCCGCATGTCCTCGTCAGTCGCCTCGGCATCGATTTGACCGACCTCAGCTTCTGGCACCAGGGTCTTGATGCCATCGAAGACCTGATTGACCAGGCCGAGAATCTGGAAAAAGCCACCGCCAACGGACACGCTGGGTAAGATTAAAGGGCAAAGGGCGAAGTGCGAATTTCCAGGTCATCTGTACTTCGTCCTTTTACAAATCTGCCAGGGTAGCTCGCTCGGCGGCTACCGTATCTGGCGGGGTGTTCCAGGTGTACGTGACGCCCTGCGCTTCTAGCTTTTCGATCAGTGTGAGGCTTCGGTCGTACCAGTCGAGAGAGGCTCGGAGATGCTCACGCTGGGGTTCGCCAGCTAGCGTTTGCCGGGTCAAGTCTGCATGAATGCGTGCTATCATGACGGAAATATCATATAAAGCTTCTTGCCCGATGGCATTCTGGGCATCGGAGACGACGGCGGCCTCCTGAATGGTGGCCGCCTGTTCACAGTACGCAAGGGCCACGCGCAGGTGGTTTTCCTTGCGTAGAAGCTCGCACAATGTTCTCAGGCTGCTGGCGACGGCGTAGCCATGTTCACCATGGTCACTGTCTCGCTCATAAAGCCGCTGGCGAATAGCAAGGGCTTGTTCAAGGTGGGCACGAGCCTCGCGAAGCTTATTCTGCTCGATCAGAATTTCGCCCATCGCGTGATGAATGCCGGCAACGCCTCCATGCTTGCGGGAATCTGCTGAGTCGGCTACCACGCCGGCTTCGGCGATGGGCAAAGACGACTGGTACATGGCAAGCGCCTCGTCGTATTGTCCCATGAGCTGGTGTAGATGTGCCATTTTATGCAAGTTGGTAGACAACGAGCCTTGCGCACGCGGGTTGCCAGGGAAGCGGGCCACTGTAGCCTGTGTATGAGGGAGGGATTCTTCTTGGAGGATGCGTAGCGCTTCTTCCAGGTTGTCGCTGAACCAGTGGGCATCCGAGCGGTAGGCAAAGACCCGCCAGTAGTCGATCTGCAAATCGAGGTTGTGTGGCTGCGTGGTGGCAAGGGGAGCCAGCAACGAATCGGCCAGCGCTAACACGATCAAGCCATCTGCGGGCTGGCCTGCCCATACGTACCACCAGCCCAGTTCGCTGTAGATGCGGCCTTTGTCGTGCCGCACCTGTTCATTCGTGGCATCAAGCGAGGCCATCAGGTCCAACGCTCGTTGGCTCAGCGTGATGGCCTCGGCATTGGCTCCGCCCCAGGATTTGACGACAGCGAGGCGGCCATAGCTGTCGGCGAGGGCGTGCCGGGCATCGGTATCGGTGGAGTCCTGCTGCCAGAGGGTTTGGCGCAGGTCCAGCGCGGCCTCATAGCTTGCCGTGGCAGCAGTAATGTCGCCCAGGTTGGGAAAGTGGGGGTCCCCCTGGATCTCGCCGACACGGGTGTAAGCTTCAGCCAGTTCGCGCTGCAACGTGGGGTCGGGCGTCACATCGCGGGCGAGGGTGTCGAGATAGGCGTGGGCCTGCCGGACCAACATCTGCCGGGCAGGTGTCGCGCCGGGCAGGTCGCGAATGGCATCGTGCAAGTCGAAGAGCATCGTGTTAGCGAGGGACCGCACATCGTCAAAGCGCTGCTCGGCCCTGTCGCGTTCGGATGCTGCCACGCTGGCCTGATGGGCTGTGGCGACGATGCCTCCCACCAAGGCCAGCAATACGAGACCCGTTGCCACCACCCCCACGGTATGCCGCCGTACGAACGTCGAGACTTGATAGCGCAGGGTCTCAGGCCGTGCAGTAATGGGCAATTGCACCAGATGCCTGCGAATGTCTTCACTGAACTGCTGCGCCGAGCTATAGCGCCGGGCTGGCTCTTTGCGCAATGCCGCCATCACGATAATGTCCAAATCACCTCGCAGCCGGCGATGCAGCCGCTCCGGCTGGGTGCGCCGTGCCTGGCTGATCGACACAGGGGTACATTGGGAGTCTGCCTCCGCAGGCTGCGCGATGGCGGTACTCGGCTTCGGCGGCTCGGTCTCACAGATAATCTGCTCAATGCGTGTGGACGACAGGTTGCGCACTTGATACGGACGCTGCCCGGTAAGCAGTTCATAGAGCACGACGCCGAGAGCGTACACATCACTAGCCGTTGTCACCGTCTCGCCGCGCACCTGCTCCGGGCTGGCGTATTCCGGCGTCATCGCCCGCATGCCCGTGCGCGTCATTGGCACGGCGTCCGGCGTGTTTTCACCGAGCAACTTGGCAATGCCGAAATCAAGCAGCTTCACCTGTGGAGCCTGCCCTGGACCTGATCCGGGGTCGTCGGTCACCAGAATATTCGACGGCTTGAGGTCGCGGTGGACGATGAGGTTCTGGTGGGCATAA
>DATGCC010000172.1:0-2341 GCA_035312345.1 Rhodothermales bacterium | reverse complement strand
GGCCCCCGAGATGCCAATGGCAAAGTAGAGATCGGGCGAGACGACTTTGCCTGTCTGTCCCACCTGCGCCGTAGCGGGAAACATGCCGGACTCCACCACCGCCCGCGACGCACCGAGAGCCGCGCCGAAAATCGATGCCAGTTCTTCGATCAACTGCTTCCCTTCCTCATCCTTTACGCCACGCCCGGCAGCCACCACCACACGCGCCTCCGAGAGATCGACCGTGTCCGTGGTAGCTTTGACGATTTCGCGCAGATTGAGCTTCAGGTTGCCCTCATCGAAATCGAACGAGACCTCCTCGACGGCCGCTTCGGTAGGCGCTTCGGTGGCGTCGTAGGAACCGGAACGGACCGAGACGAGCACACGATCGGCGGTGGCACGGGTGCGGGCCATCAGCTTCGAGGCCATCACCGGACGCAGCGCTTCCACGCCACCATCGGTGATCTCAAAGACGGAGACGTCAGAAAGCACCGCACTATCGGTCCGAACGGCGAGCGCACCCAAAATGTCTTTGACAGCTTCCGTCGTTGAAAAGGCGACAACATCGGGCTGCGCCTGCTCAATCACCTGTGCAAGCGCCTTCACCATCGGCATATTCACATGCCGCTCGAAAACCGGATGCGTGACGATATAGATTGTCTGCGCGCCGTACTGCTGCACAGTATCGACAAAGGAAGAGGCGTCAGGATGCAGCACCACGGCTTCGACACTGCCGCCCTGCGCCGCGGCCAGTTCCCGGCACCGCGTCAGTACTTCGAGGGACGAGCGTTTCAGCTTGCCGTCCTGCACAGCAATATAGGTTAGGATTTTGCTCATGGAATAGTTTTGGGTATGGGAGGATGGGTGGTTGGGGGTTGGGAGGATTGAAATTGGGAATTGGAAAATGATTGATCAAGAAACCCCATTTACCATTTACCATTTACCATTTTCCAATTTCTCCCACACACTCATCCTCTAAAGTACTTTCGCTTCGGTTGCCAGTTTATCAACGAGTTGCCGGGCGATGTCGGCAGGGTCGCCATCGAGTTGGGGGCCGGGTTCGCGTTCGGGCATGGGTTCGTAGGCCAGCACCTCGGTCATGGCCTCCGGAGGCGTTCCGGCCACAGTTTCCAGCGGCTTGCGCTTCGACTGCATGATGCCCTTGATGTTCGGAATGCGTGGGTCGTTCATGTCGTTCGAGCACGTGACGAGGCACGGCGTGGGCAACGCGATGATTTCTTGCCCCGTATCGCCCTGCCGCGTGACGATGAGCGTGTCGTCTTCGAGGTCGAGGCCGACTGCATTGGTGGCATAGGGCACGTCGAGCAACGCCGCGAGCATAGTACCTGCCAGCCCCGCATCGGTATCCTGCGACTGCTTGCCGCAGGCGATGATGTCGTACTCAGCCTGCTCGAAGTGGGCGGCCAGCATCTCGGCATAGGCACGAGAGTCTAGCGCCGCATCTTCGTCCACGACGATGTGGGTAGCACGGGCCGCGCCCATCGCCAGGGCTTTGCGGATGGTTTCTTTCGCTTTCTCTGGCCCGACGAGCACAAGATCTACCTCGCCGCCATATTTATCGGTTAGCACGAGGGCTTCCTCTACGGCAGAGGCATCGTAGGCGTTGAGGACCATGCGCCCGGTGTCGAACACCAGCGCACCACCCCGAATCTGCACTGGAGCCGTAACATCCGGCACTTGCTTGATGCAAATGGTAAAGTTCATATTGACGACTGCTATCTCCCTAAAATCGCGCCCGATGCGAGTTTTTTACACAACTGCACCAGTTCTGAGGCGATCAAGGTACAAAACAGGGCTGTGCGTTCAAACGAAATTTTACTTAAGGCGTATGGGGAGCAACGTCGTTACTTTCTCGCCCGTAGCACCGTCTACGTTGGGGAAATGAAAAATGGGAAACAGAAAATGGTTGCGTGAGCCCTTGCCTTGCAGCCATATCCCAGTTTCTACTTCCCTATTCCAATAGCCCTTTCTAACCTCGACCATTCGACACGCGCCCATGAAGCGTTTCTTCCGTTTGCTCACGCTCGCCACGTTCCTGATCACTGGCTCGCTGCTCCAGCCTGCCGACGATGCCATGGCCCAGGCAGCCACTCGCTTTGGGATAGGTTTTAACGGCCTGATTAGCACGACGGACGGCCTCGGCCTCGGCATCCGTAGCCGCATCTCGGCCCCGGTCAACGCGGATCTGTCGTTTGCCGCAGACCTTGGCCTGACGGGCTTCATCCTTCAAGGCCGCGACGATGCATCGTATGTGTTCGACCCACAGGTGTCGGCCATCGTCACACTACCCGGTCGGCGCGACAAGATGCCGTACATCCTCGGCGGCGTCGGGGCGTACGTT
>DATGCC010000171.1:0-3010 GCA_035312345.1 Rhodothermales bacterium | reverse complement strand
ACGAAGCGTTCAATAGGGCGAGTAACAACGGGTAACAGAAAAGAGCAAAACAAGGAAAAAGAAGTGACAGGTAATGCATTGCAAAAAGGCGTTTTTCATCGTTTAACGCCACTTTTCTTGTCCTTTACTTTCCCTTCATTTCCAGGCTTATGATCCCCAAGGAATTATTTAAAAAGATCCGCCGGATCGAGATACGTACGAAAGGGCTGGTCAACAACGTTTTCGGAGGAGAGTACCACTCGGCGTTCAAAGGACGCGGCATTGAATTTTCGGAGGTGCGCCCCTACCAGTTCGGTGACGACATCCGCAGCATCGACTGGAACGTGTCGGCGCGGACGGGCGAGACATTCGTGAAAATCTTCGAGGAGGAACGCGAGCAGACGCTGGTGTTGCTCGTCGATATTTCAGGGTCGGAGGACTTTGGCTCGCAAGACAAATTCAAGCGCGAGATTGCTGCCGAGATTTGCGCCATCCTCGGCTTCAGCGCCATCAAAAACAACGACAAGGTGGGGTTGCTGTTGTTCACAGATCAGGTCGAATTGTTCGTGCCGCCGAAGAAAGGCCGCCGCCATGTGCTGCGGCTGTTGCGCGACCTGTTTGCCTTTGAGCCTACGGCGCGAGGCACCAATCTTTCCGTTGCCCTCAACCACGTGCTGCATGTGCTGCACCGCCGTTCCATCGTGCTCGTCGTCAGCGACTTTCTGGACACCGCGTTCGAGAAGCCACTGCGCATGGTGGCCAAGCGGCACGACACCGTCGCCATCCATCTGCAAGACGTGCGAGAAACGGAACTGCCCTCGCTGGGTCTGGTTGACCTGACCGACCCGGAAACGGGCGAGACCATCACCCGCGATTTTCGGAGTGCCCGCACGCGCCAGGCGTTTGCCGAGCATGCTGCCGAACACCACCGCCGCCTCACCGAACTGTTCCGCCGCGCCCGCGTCGATACCATCGAGATCAGCACGGGTGAGAGCTACGTCGAGTCGTTGGTGCGCTTCTTCCGGCGACGGACCAAAGCCGCGTAAACAAGCATGGATGTACGGATGCGGCCAAGCATAACGTGTAATTTGAGATTGATGCGATCCTTCTTTTCAGGCTGGATGATGCTGGTTGGGCTCCTGCTGCTCGCCGGGCCGGTGCGTGCCCAGCAGGTAACTGCCCGTCTCTCTACCGACAGCGTGACCGTGGGCGACCGCTTTACGCTGACGCTGGTGGCCGAGCATCCTTTTCGCTATACCCCACTGTTTCCTGATCCACAAGACGGCGACTCGCTCTTTGGCGACCTGGAGATCATCTCTCGCTCCGATCCTTCGGCGCAATCTGTAGGCTCTGGTATCCAGCTAGATAGCGTGGTCTATGAAGTCACAACGTTTGCGCTCGACACGGCCTACGTACCCGCCATTCGCGTGCACTTCAGCGCCGACGCCGATACCACCTCGGCGGCCTCGCTGCCCTTGATTTTGCCTGTCACCTCGCTCGTCCCTGCCGATGCGCAGGGCATTCAGGATCTGGCTCCGCTGGTCGAATTCCCAGCCCCGATCTGGCCCTACGTCCTGCTTGGCCTCGCTATCCTCATTCTGATCGCCACGATCTGGTATTACCTCCGCGAGCGTCGCCGCACGCCACCGCCGCCGCCACCGGCCCCGCCAGAACCAGAAATCACGCCGTACGAAGCCGCCATGACCCGGCTCCGCGCCCTTTCTGAAGAGGAAGCGCTCGACCAGCCGGAGCGTGTCAAACCCTTCTACGTGGAGCTATCGGACTTGCTGCGAACCTACCTGGAAGACCGCCTGGGCGTGCCGGCGTTGGAACGCACAACGCGTGAGTTGATGCAGGAGATGGAAGTCCGCACGGTACGTTACCGGCTCCCTGGCCCGGCTCCAAACCGGATCAAAGAAATTCTAACCCTGGCCGACCTTGTCAAATTTGCCGACTACGTACCACCCGCCGAGCAGGGCCACCAAACCCTCGCCGAAACGCGCAAAGCCATCGACAGCATCGAAACGAAGCAGCGCCAGATTGCCCCTGAACCGCCTCCGCCACCAGTCATTGAAATGGAACCGGCTGTCGTAGAGAAAGGGTGAGCAGGAGCATAAAACTAGAAACCACTAACCAGCAACCAGCAACTAAATGTTCAGCCAGGAACTCGTGGATCGTCTTGCGCAGGCACAGCATGTAGCTGTGCTGACCGGCGCGGGCATCAGTGCAGAGAGTGGGATTCCGACGTTTCGGGATCCGGGTGGATTGTGGCAGCAGTTCAAGCCGGAGGAACTGGCGAACATCCGTGCGTTTCTGAAAAACCCGACGCTGGTACAGGGCTGGTATGCGCACCGACGTAGTGTTGCCGAGGAAAAGGAGCCGAATGCCGGGCATCACGCCCTCGTTGCGCTCGAAGCGCTGGTGCCAGACTTTCTGCTTATCACGCAGAACGTAGACAACCTGCATCAGCGAGCAGGCAGCGAAAAGGTCGCCGAGTTGCACGGCAATATCACGCGCAGCTACTGCATCGACTGCGAGCGAGAAGCCACCGTGGCGGATCTGCAAAACGCGGCAGAGGGACAGGCCATTTGTCCTGAGTGCAACGGTTACTTCCGCCCCGATGTCGTCTGGTTTGGAGAGATGCTGCCTGAAACCGAAATCACCCGTGCCGATGCCGCTGCCCGCCGCGCCGAGGTTTTTTTGAGCATTGGCACCAGCGCCGTTGTTCACCCGGCAGCAGGCCTGCCGATTCTCGCCCGCGAGTCTGGAGCCTACGTCGCGGAAATCAACGTCGAGCCGAGCGCCATTGCCGAGTATATGAACGAGGTTGTGACCGGCAAAGCAGGCGAGGTATTGCCCGAACTGGTCACAGCGGTGGAACAGGTGATGAGTCATCAGTAAGAGTTTGTTCGTTTCCCGTTCATGATTCAGGCGAAAAACGGGTCGCTGAAAATCGAAAACTAACCCATGGATTTTGCACAACCGTACTGGCTGGATTTGCTGATCCTGGTGCCTCTGCTGGGGGGCTGGG
>DATGCC010000170.1:0-2316 GCA_035312345.1 Rhodothermales bacterium | reverse complement strand
GGAGCTCCACAAGGAGGTGTCGTCAGTCCGCTGATCGCGAATCTATTTCTTCATTACGTGCTCGACAGCTGGATGCGACGCAACTTGCGAAGTGTTCGGTTTTGCCGGTACGCAGATGATGGGGTCGTGCACTGCAAAAGCAGAGCGCAGGCGAGATTCGTGCTACAGAAGCTCGGTGCGAGGCTGCGCGAGTGCGGTCTCGAACTGCATCCAAGGAAGACGCAGATCGTCTATTGCGCCGACGTCAATCGGCGTGAGACGTACCCAGTTATCCAGTTCACGTTTCTTGGCTACACTTTCCGGCCGCGAAAAGCGGTCGACAAGTACGGTCGCGTCTATGTGAACTTCTTGCCAGCCGTAAGTCGTGAGGCCTTGACGGTCATGCGGCAGACTGTGCGTAGCTGGCATATTCAGCTCAAGTGCGACAAGAGCTTGGGCGACCTCTCGAAGATGTTCAACCCGGTCCTTCGGGGTTGGTTGAACTATTACGGTCGATTCTATCCATCGGCGTTGAAGCCCCTGTGGCGCAGCATTGATGACTACCTCGTGCGGTGGCTGCGGCGAAAGTACAAGCGTCTTGCGAACGGAGTTGTTCGTGCAGCAAGAAGGCTTGGCCAACTCGCCGAGAGATCTCCATGTGCATTCGTGCACTGGCAACTTTGGTATGGTTCAAAGGCTCGATGATGGGAGCCGGATGAGCTGAGAGGTTCACGTCCGGTTCTTAGAGGGGCCGGGGCTGAAATGCCCCGGCCTACTCACCGTGCGCCAGGCATGGCGCGCAGCGCCCTGTCTGGCGCTGTCAACCACGGAGCGAAAGTGAACTGGGAAGTGACTTGGGGGTGTAAGTCCCCTGGAGGCCTTGATGACAGGAACTCTTAGCCGAACAGCAAGGGTGCCCACCAGGAGGTGGGATCTGAAGGAAGCTGTAGGCAAAGCCCCGAACCGAGGAACACGAACCGCATACGAGGCGCGCAGCCATGGGCGAGGAAGCGTTGGTTTTCAAGCCCCATGTCATCCAGGAATGGTGGCGCGTATATGCGGCGGGCATGGGGTGAAGGTCACGCGTCTTACCCTGGGAGATCTGCGCCCGCGCCAAGAGCAGGACCTCACTGAGAGGTGTGGACCGAGGAGCGCAGAAGTCAGCAGACGGCATACGAGGCTGCCGCAACAGCCAAAGGCCTGAACAAGCAACCCTGGATCGATGCCAACATCTCGATGGTCAAAGTAGTCGCAGAAAGTAGGACTGAAATCTCCGAGCACTCTCGGGATACGGCGGCCAGAAAGTCGCCGGTGCCCGGGAAGTGAGCGTCAAACGGTCACGGCGATAGAGGAGAACATCGACCCACAATCATCGTTACTGATGGAGGAGGTGCTGCGGAAGGAGAACTTACTGCGAGCGCTCAATAAGCGACTCTCGGAGTGGGGACTCCTTAGCCTCCTCGAGATGCAGCGACGACAGACACGGGTGGCTTGAACCGCCGTGTACGGACCCGTACGCACGGTGGTGTGGGAGGACGGCGGGGCTAACAACCCCGCCTCCTACCCGATCGTACATACCGCTCGCATTCGGCTTCGTTTACCTTGTAGCAATCATGGATTGGTATTCTCGCCGCGTTTTAGCGTGGAGGCTATCGAACACAATGGACACGGGCCTATGCGTATCAGCATTGAAGGCCGCGCTTGGGCGTTTTGGTCAACCGGAGATATTCAACACAGACCAAGGGGCTCAGTTTACAGCAACAGCGTTCACCAGTGTGTTGCTAAATCTCGGGATTAAAGTGAGTATGGATGGTAAAGGACGTTGCCTCGACAACGTTTTCGTGGAACGATTGTGGCGTTCGCTCAAGTACGAAGAAGTCTACCTACATGCGTACGCGAGCGTCACCGAGGCTCGCAGCGGAATTGGCGGATACATGGCATTCTACAACGACGAGCGACCGCACCAGTCGCTTGGCTATCAAACGCCGACAAAGTTCTACGAAGGACTGTTTCAAAGGGCAGCGTGAGTTGTCCACCGATTGCTCACAGATGACCACAGGTTTTCAGTCTCCCCCCCAGACCCCCCCTCCCAGAGGCTCCCTGCGGTCGCCTCTGGATTCGACGACGACGACGTATTTTCAACTTGAAACACAAGCAGGCTCCACCCTACCGGGCGTCGCAAACGGTCTAAAGGCTGGGGTCCACCTCATCTGGCCCGCCCAGCTGCTGGTAGGTCATTCTCGCATCAAGCATCCGGCCTTCGGTGCTGACCGAGCGTTCAAGCGCGGAGAGCACAAACGCACATACCACCAGACCCGCGTGATGGACGCGCTTGCG
>DATGCC010000169.1:0-13041 GCA_035312345.1 Rhodothermales bacterium | reverse complement strand
TAAAAAAGAGCTTGCCGAGGCGTTGGCTCGCTACGAAGAAGCTACTCCACACACAAAAATTGAAGCCTGACACACGGCTCTTATGGATTACAAAACCGACCCCATGCGTGCCCTTTCGCGCTGAGGTCGGTATTTTTTTGTACGTTTCACGCAAGCCCTTCTGGCCCCTGAAACCTGACCGCGCCGCGACCTATTTGCGTCGGGGTAAAACCGAATGCACGGTGCAAGCAGGCTGTTGTGATCTGGTTTTTTGTGTATCCTCTTCTGTCCCGTAGTCCGCCGTTGACGGTTGGTTTTTTATCACGTAGAAAAGGCTTTCGTTTAGATCCTTGCTTTTGTATGGCTGCCTCCCCTTTCGTGCGTCTTCGAGAACGGTTCGTCTCCTGGCTGGCTGAACTCGACGCGGCCCGCCGCGAAATCGTGCTGGCGACCCTGCTGCTTATCCTGTTGCTAGTGGCGGGCATGCTGGGCTATCGCCTGATTGAGGGCTGGAACTGGATCGACAGCCTCTACATGACGTTTATCACGCTCACCACCATCGGCTTTGGCGAAGTCGACACACTGTCTACGGTGGGGCGTATCTTTACCATCTGTATCGCGTTCATCGGGATTGGGACGGTGGCCTTCGTGGCCGCCCGCTCGGCGCAGTTGCTGGTGGCTAGTGAGAGTCTACGGAAGCGTCAACTCATGCGTAGAATCAAAAATATGAAAGACCATTTTATCCTCTGTGGGTACGGGCGCATTGGTAAGCGGGTGGTGGAAGACCTGCAACGGGCCAAGAAAGATTTTGTCGTCATTGACCGTGATGAAGACGAGTACGAAGCCCTGCAAGAAGCGAATATCCCCTCCATTCGTGGTGACTCCGAGGATGAAGAGACGTTGCGCGAAGCAGGGATCGAGCGGGCCCACGGGCTGATCATCACCTTGCCGGAGGACAGCACCAATGTGTTTGTGACGCTGGTGGCCCGTGAGTTGAACCCCAACCTGTTTATCCTGGCCCGTACCAACGATGTAAAGAACCGTCGCAAGCTCTTGCAGGCCGGGGCACAGAAAGTCGTCGCACCGTCCGACGTGGGGGCCGACCGTATGGCGCAGGTCATCCTTCGCCCCAACGTAGACCGGTTCATGGAGCAGGTGCTCATGACGAACGCGCTGGGCCTTCAGATGGAAGAGGTGCGCGTCCAGCCCAAGGCACCGCTCGCGGGCAAATCGCTGGCCGCAAGCAACTTCCGCCAGCAATTCGACGCCATCGTCATCGCTATCATCGATGAAGAAGACGGCGAAATGAAGTTCAATCCTGGCCCCCATGACCAGATCGAAGCAGGCGATGTGCTGATCGTGTTGGGCAGTGAGGAAATGATCGCCCGCCTCCGCCAGCAGGGCTGCATGGCGTCTGCGTGATCCTTAACGAAGACGTTCTGCGTTGAATTTCCAATCATGGTAAGATTCTTGTTTCCTTGAGTAGCACGGAAACTCCCGTACGCTCTTTTCGTCCAAAAGCGTGAATTGCAATGGCCTCCCACACAGCTTCTCCAGTGAATCCGATGCGGCTTTCTACTACCTTTTCCTTCCTTGTTGGCGCGCTGCTCGTGCTCGGCCTCTTCGGCACGGCGCAGACGGCCCTGGCCCAGAATGGCTACATCAACCAGACGGCGATGGAAGACATGCTCAATCGCCGCGCCGAGAGCCTGGATGACATTCCCGAGGTGTACTACGAATACTACATCATGAACAGTTCGTCGGGCAACAATGTGCTCGCCCGCAACACGTTCTATAAAGTCCTGGGCAATGGCGACCTGGAAAAAGGCACAGCCAATGCACAGATGGTGGTGATGCTCAACCGCACCGTCACACAGAATGTCAACATTGGCGATACGCTCGTTATTCCGAGCCAGTACGACCTCGACTTCCGTGCCTATTCGCCGTTCCCCCGCTACTACACCGGCGGCCGCGAATTCGACAAGCTCTTCATCATGGACAAGACCATCCAGGCGTTTGCGGCTTACGAATATGGCCAACTGGTGCGCTGGGGCATTATGAACACCGGAAACCCCGACGAGTCTCCGACGCCGAATGGGCGCTACAACTTTAACTGGCGCGAAGAATACCGCGTCTCGTCGCTCAGCCCGCCGGGCGAGGACTGGGAGATGTACTGGGTCGTCAACTTCCATCAGGCACGGGGCATGCACGTCCACCAGTACGAGATGCCCACGGGTGGCCCCATGAGCCACGGCTGCGTTCGCCTCGTCGATGCCGATGCCCAGTTCGTCTATAACTGGGCCGATACCTGGGAAACGACAATTAACAGCGATGGCATTGCCTCTAGCACAGGCCGTATCAAAAAACAGGGCACGACCGTGCTCGTTATCGGAACAGAGCCAGAAGGCAAGCCGCAACCGTTCGAGTTTCGGAAAAACTTCCCCATCTTGAAGCGCGTCGAACTGCCCGCCCAACCATACGACATCCCGGCGGGCACCGAGCAGCAGGAATACTTCGACCGCCTCCGCGCCTCGGCAACCAACGACACAAACTAGCGGGATTTCTCCAGAATGTACCAGAAAAGGACACGGCATTACGCTGTGTCCTTTTTTTCTGTGGCTGGGCAGCGGTAACTGTTTAAAGAGAGAGCCGAGGGCACAGGGAATAGCAGCCTTTGCGTGCTCCGCGCCCTCTGCGGTTAAGAAAACATGGCACCAGCGCTAAACACGCACCTCTTACATCTCTACTGAACCGATTGTAGCATGCGATCGAAGCGCGGCTTTCCAAGCTCGGCGTCCCACGAAAAATAAATCAACACCGCCTTCCCGACGATATGATCACGGGGCACAAAGCCCCACACCCGGCTATCGACGGAGCTATCCCGATTGTCACCCATCACGAAATAATAATCCTGCTCCACCACATACTGCGCTGTCGGAACGCCATCGATTTCGGCAACGCCGTTCGGTAGCAACCGGGCTTGATGGCCTTCATGGCGAGTGATGAGTTCTTTATACTGGAGCCACGTTTCCGCGTTGACAACCACAGTATCGCCACGCTGAGGGACATGGAGCGGGCCATAATTGTCGTGCCCAAAACCACTCCCTATCGGGAAGACGCGCAAGCCAAAGCTCGGGTTGTCGTCCTGCACATACGGGGTTACGTGCTGCACCTGCGGCCATTGCGCGACTTTTGTGGCTACTTCTTCCGTCGCCTCGAACGCAAGCTGATCGACGGTCCGCCCGAGCCGCGTCACCTGCGTGGCTCCATAGGCCCGGAGCGAATCGAGGGGGAAGATGGCGGCAGAGTCCATCTGGGTATGCCAGCGCTGTTGCATAGTCGGGAGCGGAGCAACCCAGGTGCCATTTACGTAGAGTTGTTTGTCTCTCAGGGTTAGCGAGTCACCCGGTAGCGCCACGACCCGCTTGATGTAATGCACCCGCCGATCTACCGGGGCCAGATCGACGGGATAGTTGAAGACAATGGCGTCTCCCCGCTCGACCTGCGTAAAACCGGGCAGGCGCACGTAGGGCAACGACGCATTGTGGAGGTACCAGTCGGTGAGTGGAACGCCTATCGTGAGCGGCAAGCGTGGACCATAATGCAACTTGGAGACGAGCACAAAATCGCCGACGAGCAGGCTCTTTTCCATCGACTCTGTCGGGATGCGAAAGCCTTCGAGGACGAAGGTACGAAGCAGCAATGCCGCGACGAGCGCAATCAGTAGAATCTTGATCCCTTCGCGTAGACGAAACGTCTCCGTTTGCACGGCCGACTTTGATGCAGCCTCGTCCATGTACGTCTCCGCAACGTTCTGCTATCGATCCTAAAAACAGCTACAGCACTACTCGACGAAATGGAAGATGCGGTTGAAGCGGGGCAGATTATCCTCAGCACTCCACGAGAAATAAATCAACACCGCCTTGCCGACGACATGCGTCATGGGGACGAAGCCCCAGAAGCGGCTGTCTTCGGAGTTGTCGCGGTTGTCACCCATCGCAAAGAAATAATCCTGCGTGAAGGTGTAGGTCGTCGCAGGCTCCCCATCGATCTGGAAGGTACCATTCTGAAAAGCCTGCGTCTCGTGCCCTTCGAAGCGCCGGATAATGGGCTCCAGATATAACCAGTTTTCCGGTGTGAGCGTCACCGTTTCGCCCTCCTTCGGAATCGTCACCGGGCCGTAATTGTCCGGCGTGTAGCCCAGATTGGGCGGATACATGAGCGAACTGTACCCGGCATCGGCGGGCGCGATGGCTGGATCGACGCGGTCCACATAGGGCCAGGTGCGAATCTCTTCGACCGCGCCCTCCGTTGCCACGATGCGCAGAATGCTGGGATTAGCGGTCGGAAGCACCTCATCCACGCCCAACGCTGTCAGGCGCGCATTCGAGAGACGAACACGCTGATCTTTCTTGTAGACGTACCATTGCTGCTGCATCCCCGGCAAAAGCGGCTGTGACTCACCGTTGATATGCACCACCTTGTCGCGCACCTCAAGCGTCTCGCCGGGCATGCCAACGACCCGCTTGATGTAGTGCATCTTCTGGCTGATGGGTTTTTCCTCAGCGGGCCAGTTGAAGACAATCGCTTCGCCCCGCTTGACTTCCGTAAAACCGGGCACGCGGGTGTAAGGAAACGTCACGCCGGGCAGGCAGATTTCAGTAAACGGCACGCAGATGCCCATCGGCAGCCGGGTCCCGTAATGAATCTTGGACACAAACAAATAATCGCCGACGAGCAGGCTCTTCTCCATCGAAGGCGTCGGGATGCGGAAGAGGTCGAAGATGAGCGTCCGCACGATGAGCATAACGATGACAGCAAACAGCAGGGCATCGAACCACTCGCGTACTTTCCCCTTAGGCTTGGCGGAGGTTGCTTTACCATTGGCACTGGCCTTGCCGTTACGCTGCGCCGCCCGCTCGGCCCGCCGTTGCGCCCGCTTTTTTTTTCGTTCTTTTGCTTCAGTACTTGCCAAAATAGCTTTCCGGTTATGTGTTGGGGAAAGTTGCCAGTTGGTCAGTTGACTGTGAATCGATGACTGATAACGTACAGGCTCCCCTTTTGCCCAGCGTCTAATTCCCTTGTGATGGCAATACGGGCCTGCCGCGTGCTAGATTCGGCTGGCCAATGGAGTCAGTGAAGAACTGCCGCCCATCGAAGCCCGTGCGGTACCAGTGCCGCGCCCGGTAGTTGTAGTAGTAATCGACGTACGGGGCCAACCGCCCATCTTCCAGCAGGGGTTCGAGAAACGCCTCGCGCAGGATATACAGCTCGTCGCGGTACTTGTGATCGGTGGCAACCACCACGCCCCGGTCAAACGGCCCATGGACATCCATGACGATTACCGGGATGGAATCGTTGAGTACAAACCAGTACTCAAACTGGATATATTCTTCTTGCTTCAGGTTGCGGGTAAAATCGAGTTCGGCCAGCGTTTTGGTAGGAGCTCCATACTTCGCCTGCATCCGGGCGCGGATCTGCCGCGTGAACATGGTGTCCAGCGCCGTATAGTAATTGTTGCCGAGGTAGGCCCACTTCACCTCTTCATTGAAATGCTTGTTGTAGCGAAACCGCTCGTTCCGCTTGATGACTTTGGTGGAGGTGATTGTCAGCGGCTCCGGTGGAGGGACTTCTTCGACGTAATTGGGATGCATCGTCCACATCCAGGCCAGCATGGAGTCCTGCGAAGAGGTTAACTCAACATAGGGCTGTGCCACAACGCGCATGCCCTGTTTTTCGTAGATGTCCCGAAGTAATTTTTTGAAACGGGCACTGCGATAGAAGGTGGGTAGGGCATGTTTCGTGACCCTTTTTTGATTCTGCGCCTCGGCAGGCACTGCTATGAGCACCACGAGGAGCAGGAGCATACCCGCTCGCAGGAAAAAAGAAAAACGTGTCGCCACTGGTCTGTGCTGCATGGTGAGTTTTGGTTCCAGGTTGCTGGTTAATGGTTGCTGGTTATGGGCTCAAGCGAAAAAACCATAAACCAGAAACGGTAAACCACAAACCAAACTTAGCTAGTCTTCCATTGAGAGCACGGCGAGAAAAGCCTCTTGAGGCACGTCTACGCTGCCAACTTGTTTCATGCGCTTCTTACCTTCCTTCTGTTTTTCCAGCAGCTTGCGCTTACGTGAGATGTCGCCGCCGTAGCATTTGGCCGTCACGTCCTTGCGCATGGCTTTCACCGTCTCGCGGGCAATGATACGGCTGCCGATGGACGCCTGCAACGCCACCTCGAACATCTGGCGTGGGATGAGTTCTTTCAGCTTCTTGGTCAGCTTCCGCCCCATCTCGTAGGCTTTGTCGCGGTGCACAATGGTGGACAAGGCATCAACCGGATCACCGTTGATCATTACGTCGAGTTTGACGAGGTCGCTACGGCGATATTCGAGGAATTCGTAATCGAACGATGCATAGCCCCGGCTGAGACTCTTGAGCCGGTCGTAAAAGTCGAACACAATCTCGGCCAGTGGCAACTCATATTGCAGGTTGACGCGTTCCGTATCGAGGTAAGTCTGGTTGACATAGACACCGCGCCGCTCCTGGCAGAGCGTCATCAAGCTACCGATGTATTCCGTCGGCGTGATGATCTCAGCTTTAACAAACGGCTCGCGGATGTGATCGAGCAGACCCGTCGCAGGCAGGTTGTTCGGATTTTCGACTACAATCATCTCGTCATCCGTTTTCACCACCTCATATTTCACGTTCGGGACGGTGGTGATGATGTCGAGGTTAAACTCGCGGTCGAGGCGCTCCTGGATGATTTCCATGTGGAGCAGGCCGAGAAAGCCCACGCGAAAGCCGAAGCCAAGGGCCGTAGAGGTTTCCGGCTCGTAGGTCAGCGATGCATCGTTGAGCTGCAAGCGGTCTAGCGAAGCACGCAGATCCTCAAAGTCGTCGGCATTCGTCGGGTAAACGCCACTGAACACCATGGGCTTCACTTCTCGGAAGCCACCGATGGGCTGATCTGCTGGAGTCCGAGCGAGCGTAATCGTATCACCTACGCGCGTATCGCGCACATCTTTGACGGAGCCAATAATGTAGCCCACTTCGCCTGCCCGCAACTCATTGACCGGCTCCATGCCCATCTTCAAAATACCGATCTCTTCGGCATCGTACTGCTGCTTGTTGGACATAAACTTCATCGCCTCTCCCTTCTTCAGCGTGCCCTGGAAGATACGGGTGTAGACAATGGAGCCGCGATACTGGTTGAAAACCGAGTCGAAGATCAACGCTTTGAGCGGCGCTTCGGGGTCACCCTGCGGGGGCGGGATACGGCGCACGATGGTCTCCAAGAGCTCATGCACGCCCTCGCCTGTTTTGGCGCTGATTTTCTGTACATCTTCAGCAGGCTCGCCAATCAGGTTTTCAATCGTCATGGCGATGATGTCTGGGCGGGCGCTGGGGAGATCTACTTTGTTAAGGACCGGGATAATTTCCAGGTCGTTTTCCATCGCCAGGAAGAGGTTCGAAATGGTCTGCGCCTCAATCCCCTGTGCCGCATCGACAACCAGAATGGCTCCCTCGCACGCTTTCAGGGCCCGCGACACTTCGTACGTAAAATCGACGTGGCCGGGCGTATCAATCAGGTTGAGGGTGTACTCTTCGCCATCGTCCGCCTGGTACTTCATGCGAATGGCGTGGCTCTTGATCGTGATGCCGCGCTCACGCTCCAGATCCATGCTGTCGAGCACCTGGGCCTGCATCTCACGCTCAGAGATCGTGCCGGTGGCTTCCAGCAGACGGTCGGCCAGGGTGCTCTTCCCATGGTCGATGTGCGCGATGATGCAGAAATTGCGAATGCGGCTCTGGTACGACGACATGCTGTGTTTTTAGAACGAATAAAGACAAAGAAATAGCGCGACCCTATGCCGCACCGCTGATATCCGAACAGGCGGGTCTGGTTCCGGTTTTTCGCCCCTTCCGCGAGGGAGAATGAATGAAAGCTGCACGTATGCTGGGGGTGAGTATAGGAGGATGGGTGTGTAGAAGATGGTAGAGGCAACCGTTCTTTCAATACCCATACCCCCAAACACCCACGCTCCTACACGCGATTGGGTATTCCCCGAACGGACTGTGTATTATCAGGCAGACGCATTTGTAGGCCTATGAAAACCATCCATACCGACCAGTTTGCTGCATGGAGCCGCAGACTGCGCCGGTCCGATCATACAGCATATTCCGAACTCTTCAGAGCAACCTACGATCCATTGTACCGCTACGCCTGGCAGTTTACTCATGACCAGGATACGGCGTATGATGTGTTGCAGGATGTATTCCTGAAGCTATGGCAGATACGCGAGCGCATCGACCCGACCCGGTCGCTGAAGGCGTTGCTCTACCAGATGGTGCGCAACACGGCACTGAACCAGATTCGCTACGACAAACGCCACGCCGCCGACGCCCTGGAGGATATACTCCACGAGCCCGCTACCTCCGACGCCCATGCTGCCGACCTCGACGCCGGAGATCTCGAAGCCGAGATGGAAAGCTGGATCGCAGAAATGCCTGAACGGCGGCGGGAAGCGTTTATGCTGAGTCGCTACCAGGGCCTCAGCCACGCCGAAATCGCACAGATTATGGACCTGGCTCCAAAGACTGTTAACAACCACATCGTGCTCGCTTTGCAGCATCTGCGCGAGCGCCTGATGGCGCACCAACCTGATCGCATGGTATCATGAAAGACCCTACACTACCTGACCTCCAGCACCTGGATGAGGATTATCCTGACGTCTCCCGAGAAAAACTGGCCCGCGTATGGCAGTTGGCTGAGGGAGCTGATCCTTTTCAGGCTGTCCCACCGCCCCACCCTGACCGCATCGACGCCATCCAGGCTACGCTGGAACGAGCCGCTCTGGCCGACCGTCCAGCCCTTCGGCTTATCAGGACGCGGCGTATGCGGCCCTGGATGGCCGTGGCAGCATCCATCGTGGTGCTGGCACTGGTCGGGCTGGGCTGGTGGCTGCAACCCGTCTCTCACACGGCACCTGTCGGCGAGACGCTGGCGGCGACCCTACCGGATGGCTCAGAAGTACAACTCAACAGCAACAGCACCATCCGCTACCCCCGTTCCTTTGGCCAAAACGTCCGCACGATATCGCTGGAGGGCGAGGCTTTCTTCGATGTGCAGCGGAGTGAGATCCCTTTTGTGATCGAAACGTTTAACTCGAATGTGAAAGTGCTCGGCACCAGCTTCAATGTACAAGCCTGGAGAGGCCGCCAGCCCAGCACCGTCGTCACGGTCGTCACCGGCATTGTGGAAGTAACCCCGCGCCGCACACCAGACGCCGCCATCCGTCTCACAGCAGGCCAGCACACGAATGTGTCCGACAACGTGATGGGACCGACGCCTCCGGCTGAGGCCCACCTGGACCAGGCTACAGCGTGGCGAACGGGGCAGTTCATATACTACAATCAGCCGCTGGGTGTCATGTTCGACGAAATAGAACACCGCTTCAATCTTACCATTGAGGTCCCCCCCAGTATTCGTGCCCGTCGTCAGAATTTTATCAAGCACGAGGTTGAATCTGCTGAATCATTGCTGAGCGACCTCTGCCAATCCGTAAAGCTGCGGTACCGTCCCACAGCCAACGGCTACGAAGTTTTTGAATAAGCACGCAGCTATGCCTTCTTGTCCTCGATATTTGCTGCTCCTGGGTATCCTGCTGATAGCAGGGCTGGTACCGCAACCTGTTCATGCGCAAGAGGCCTCGCGCTACACCTTTGCCTTGCGTGGCACCTCGATGGACGAAGCATTGCGCAAGCTTATCACCACCACCCGCCTGGACCTGAGCGTTAATCCGACGTTGATAGACGGCAAGCGGGTGTACTGCGTCATCGAAGACGCTGCCGCCGAAGATGCCTTGCGATGCCTTCTGAAGGGCACCGGGTTGGATTACTACCGCCTCTCTTCGGGCCTGTATGTGCTGATCGAAACCCCGGAAGCCCCCCCCCAGAAGGGTACCTTGCAGGGCATCATCGTAGACGGTGCGACGGGCGAACCCCTCTCCTATGCCCACATCCTGCTGGCCGATGGCAGCGCCGGGGCCGTCTCCAATGAATCGGGACGTTTTTTAATTGCCAATCTCAACCCTGGCTATTACCATGTCACCACCTCCTATATCGGCTATCGACAGCGGGTGGACTCGGTGTGGGTGCCACCGCAGGGCACCGGTCACGCCCGCCTGCCGCTCCACGCCGAAGCGCTGCCCGTAACGCCTATCGTAGTGGACGGCTTGCAATGGCGGCAGCCATCGAAGGATCTGGGCACAGGATGGCTGGATGAATATAACCTGGCACAATATCCCGGCGGGTCACCCGATGTGTCGCAGGGACTTGGCACGCTGTCAGGCATCCGCCTCAACGATGCCACAGCGGACGTGCACGTCCAGGGTGGCGAAGCAGGCGAGCACCAGTTCCGCCTGGACGGGGCTCCTGTCTTTGTGCCGATTAGCATTGGCGGACTGGTGGGGCCGTTTAGCCCCTTCGCCATCGGGCGGGTCACGGTGCAGAAAACAGGCTTTGGAGCCGAGATAGGTAGCCAGGGATCCGGAGTAATCCAGGTCGATCACAACATCGGTGATGCCCGCCTGTTCGACGTACAGGCCGACCCCCTCAGCATCAACGCCCGCCTGGGTCTCCAGTTAGGTACTCTCAATGCTACGCAAACCACCCTGATGCTGGCAGGGCGCTATGGCCTCTGGAACGTGTTGGGGTCGCCCTCCTTTCGCAACCTGCTCGAAGACTGGAACCGTCCTGATCCCTTTATGCTGGCGGCATTCGACTCGGAGGGCAACCAGACGGGCACGTTTCGCCGCACCCTCTCCGATGGCAATCCCGGCATCGGCTTCTACGACCTTCATGCTGCCGCCCGCGTGCGCTTTGGGCCGCTCAGAAGCCTCTACGCCTCTACGTACCTTGGGCACCGTGAACTCGACAGCGAACGCAATATTTTTGAAGCGTTTGCCCAGGCAGCGGCTGACCCAACAACCGCTCCGCCTACCCGCGACCTCTATGGCTGGACCAACAGCACCTCCCAGGCTCGCTTCGAAGCAGTGCTAGGCTCAAGGGTACTTGCCAGCCTGCGCGGACGAGCCAGCTTGTTCAGGCTCGGGCACGACTACGTTGTGTCGAATCCAGGCGAGAACAATAATAATTTAGAACCCTCTCTACGTCTCAGTCCTCTCGCTGACAACGACAACCGCATCCAGGAGTTTGCCGTCGAGGCCCGCTTCGATGTAGCAGCCACGGATTTCTGGACGCTTGAAACAGGCTTTGAGCCCACGCACACGTTCAGCCGTTTTCTGGTACAGGGAACGCAGCCCGTGCCCATCAGCCATCGCTCCTCGCTCTGGAAAGTAGGTAGTTTCTTGACCAACCGCGTGACGGTTTCACGGCGGCTTTCCGCCGAGGTGGGTACGCGGCTTACGTACGTCGATGCCCGGCAGGCTTTCTACGCAGAACCTCGGCTTTCTGTACGCTACGACCAGCCTGGTGGCCTTCTCGGTCCCTGGTCGGCACGGGTGGCCACCGGGCTCTACCGCCAGTTCGTCAACCAGTTTGATGTGAGCAGCCGGAGTGCCCGCGCCCTACTCGCCACCAGCCGCACCTGGCTGGCCGTGGACGAGAGTGTGCGCCCTCCGCTCTCGACCCATCTCGCCGGAGAAATGCTGTTCCAACCGGGCTCTGGCTGGACGCTCCGGCTGGAAGGCTACTACAAGAAACACACCCATCTCCTCGCCGTCAACTATTCAGCCACGCGCTCGGATGTCTCGGAGGAGGAGGTGCAAGTCAGGTTGCCTTCGCTCAATCAATCCCGGTTTCTGGCCAGTGGCGAGGGCTATACCTATGGCAGCGCGGTAGAACTTGAAAAACGCTGGCATCGCCTCGGCACTGAAATCCGCTACGAACGCAGTGAGGCACAACGCACATTCGGCCTGTTCTTCACGGGCAACTCGGTACCTGCCCCATGGAATGAACCGCACCGCCTCGAATGGGCTTTCGACTGGCAACCCACCCGAAGCCTAACCCTGCTCGGGCGCTGGCGCGGCATCTGGGGGCGGACCTGGGGCTTTAGACAGTCCTACTACGATTACCTCGGTGCCTACCCCATATATATTCCCGAACGGGCTCCGACACGCCTTCTCTTTGGCGACGAAGCGACCGAAATACAAGTCGACATCGCACCCCAATTGCGCGAATTTGGATTGAACCACCCGGAGCAACACCACCTGCCGCCCGTCTATCAACTCGATCTCAGCGTCGCCTACACCCAGGAGTTCGGTGGTCTGATGCTGCAAACCCGGCTCGACCTGCTCAATGTCCTTGATCGCGACAACGTCGCGGACTGGCGCTTTACCTACAATCCTGAAACGTTCGAGGAAACAGGGTTGCTGGAGCGGGAGGATCGTTTGTTGCTACCGTTCACGCCTTCACTCGCCGTGCGCATGGCCTGGTAAACGGGGCGCTTTACGAGGTCAGACCACGCCTTCTTCGGGAGAAGTTGTTAGACCTGCAGCTTCTTTGAGCCGTTTGAAACGTTCAGAGGCTTTTACGGACCAGTGATCAGGTAAATAGCGACGCACCATAAGCACGGAACAATAGGCGCGGTCCGCCACGATGTCGGGGATGGTACCGAACAAGGCCTGACGAATCGACCATTCGTGAGAGGCCCCGATGATCACCAGATCATAGGTATCTGCGTTCAGGCGAGCCTGGATACCATCGGTGACGCTCTCAGCACGGTCTACGTGGTAGAGCACCGGATTGTAATCCTCAACGATATAGCCGACATCCTTTACGAGCGCCAGCCGCTCCTGCGTCGTATCCACATCGCGGCGCACGATGCGTTGCAGATGAACGGCGGCCCCGGTCGTATGGGCGATGCGGATTGCAAGTTCAAGCCCAAGATGAGCATGCATTCCCCCGCCCCACGGTACCAGGATCTTATCGACCTTCGTCAAACCCCGGTTTTTCAGGATAGCCAGATCGGCGTTGGTGTCCATGATGATGCGCTTGACGGGGCTTTCACTGGCCCGCCTCACTGTAAAGCCACCACGCCAG
>DATGCC010000168.1:0-2081 GCA_035312345.1 Rhodothermales bacterium | reverse complement strand
GTCGGGACCGGAATACGTGCTTTCCTGCAACGCCTGGGCGCGCTCCACGCGATACTTCGCCTTGGACGTACGCGCCTTGGCTCCGCGCCGCAGCCACGCCAGTTCACGCCGCGCCAGATTCTGACGCGTGCGCTCGTTGGCTTCTGCCAGCCGCTCCTGTTCTTCTTTCAATTCGAGGTAGCGCGAGTAATTGCCTTCATACTTCGTCACCCCGCCCGGCGCGACTTCCAGCATCCGGTTGGTGACGCGGTCGAGGAAGTAGCGGTCGTGGGTGACCAGCAGCAGCGCCCCGGCATAGCGCGCCAGATACGTTTCCAGCCAGCCGATGGTCTCGGTATCGAGGTGGTTGGTGGGTTCGTCGAGGAGCAGGAGGGCGGGTTGCAGCAGCAGCGCACGAGCCAGGGCTACACGCTTGCGTTCACCGCCGGAGAGCGTCCCGACCAGTGCGTCGATCTCGGTCAAGCCGAGGTGGTCGAGGATGGCGCGGGCGTTTGCTTCCCGGTCCCAGCCGCCCGTCACATCGAGTTGGTGGCTGAGGTCGGCGACGCGGGCCAGCAGGTGTTCGTCGTCGTCACCGCTCGTGGCGAGGTTGTGCGCCGCTTCTTCGTAGTCGTGTAGCAGACGCAGCGTCGGGTCGCCCTGGTCAAAAACAGCATCGAGCACCGTGTTCTCCGGTGTGAAATCTGGATTCTGAGGCAGATAAGCCACGCGGGCTGTGTTCGGAATAATGACGCGTCCACCGTCAGCGATTTCCAAGCCCGCGATGATGCGCATCAGCGTGGTTTTACCGGAGCCGTTGGCTCCGATGAGGCCCATCTTCTCATCGTCCGCCAGCCCAAACGTGACCGCTTCCAGTAGGGGCTTTACGCCGTAGCTTTTGTGCAGCCCCTCGATCGTTAAAACGTTCATGGTGTATCGTCAAGTGATGCAAGTCGCATGGATCGCAGAGAAGGATCCGAAGATACAGAAACGTAGCTGGATGAAGAAAGGTCTTCTTTGCGACGCTGCATTACATATCGCACAAAAGAATAGGCAGACACCTCGAAAGATGGCTGCCTATTGTAGAGAAGGCTTTGTAGTTTACTGCACGGTGACGGTGTAGCGCAGCAGGGCTTCGCAGCGCCCTCCACCCAGCGTCATCTCGTTGGTCCCGATGATGTTATCGAATCGCCCGTCTTGATAGTTGTGCATGCGGGTGACGGAGCGGTTGGTCATATCGGGGTCGGGGGTATCGACGGCATCCCATTCGTAGCCAGAGAAAAGAAGGCCAAACCCGCTGCCTTCTTCTCGTGGACGTTGAAAGGATACGGTTTGCCCCAGGTTGATCTTGTTATTGTCGCTTGCCGTGAGTAGCTCTGTGGCCTGCCCTGTGTGTACGCCAAAGGCGGCACCTTGAGGCAGGTCTATTGGATCGGCGAGGGAACTGTTGCCCTCATCGACGAACGCGATCTGGAATTGCCAGTCGCCTGGATTGGTGCCGCCGTCGCAATCGCTGATTACCTGAATCTCTTGTAGCGTGATCTCCACCCGTGCTATTTCCACCTGCGGAGGAAGGTTATTGTCGCCATCGTCTTCCATGCCACTGCTATCGCAACCCGTCGCAATAAGAAGCAGGGCTGCCAGCATCAGCGTGATCGATCTCTTCGCTAGGGGCAATGTTGCTGTAAAGGTGGCTAGTCCGGTGTATCCCATGATGCTTTCTCTTATGCTGATGGTCGATAGATTGTCTGAGCAAAGTTGTTTTGCCCTTCATCTACCGACGCAGCATTTGGGAGAGAAAGTGATAACAGGGGGGCATAAATAAAGCAGGCACCCCGAAAGATGCCTGCCTGAAAGTTGAAGCGATGAACCTGGCTAACTGATCAAGACCGCCCAAAGAGATAGTAGATGATGCAGCCGAGGACGGGCGCGAAGATGATCAGCAAGGACCAGAGCACCTTGTCGCCGAGGCTACGGGAACTGCCCGCCAATTCGATCAGCGCCAGAATGTCGAGAATGATGATGATGGCTCCGCAGCAACCGTACGACCAGAAATTGCCGATGCGGTCGAAGAGGTTGTTGCTACACCCGGCCAGGAGCAG
>DATGCC010000167.1:0-13457 GCA_035312345.1 Rhodothermales bacterium | reverse complement strand
ACTACCATCGGCGGCATTCCGCTGCCCGACCTGATGGCCGACGACACCATCGACGCCATTGTGAACCGCACCAAAACCGGCGGTGGCGAGATCGTCAAGCTGATGGGCACCTCGGCATGGTACGCCCCCGGCGCAGCAGCAGCCGAGATGGTGGAGGCCATGATCAAGGATTCGGGCCGTGTGCTGCCGTGTGCCGCATGGCTGACAGGCCAGTACGGCCTCTCCGACCTCTTCATCGGCGTCCCTGCTCGCCTCGGCAAAAACGGCATCGAAGAAATCATCGAAGTGGACCTCAACGATGACGAGCAGCAGTTGATGAACGAGTCGGCCCAGCACGTCCGCGACAACCTGGAAGCGCTGGACCGGTTGCAGGAAGCCGGGCAGTTGGGCTAGTTGAGTAGGGGTGTGTGGGAGTTTGGGAGGGTGAGTGAAAAAGCGTTTCTACTCCTATACGCCCAAACTCCCATACACCCAAAGCATGAGTGATCTTCACCTCCGCCGCAAGCTAACGCTTCGGGCGCACGGCGAGCAGGTCGTCTTCGTGAAGAAGCAGCGGGAGCGCATCGAGCATGTGCTGATGAAGGCGTTCCTCTGGGCACTCTACCTCCCCGACTACCCCGACCTCACCGTCGAAATCCGCATCGGCGACCGCTACAAGCCGGATGTCGTGGGGCTAGACGCACGCGGGCGACCTGCGTTCTGGGGCGAGGCAGGCAAAGTGAGCCCCACCAAAATCGAGTCGCTCACCCGCCGCTACCGGAGCACCCACTTCGCCCTGGCCAAGTGGAGCACTGATCTGACGCCCTTCATCGAGATCGTGCAGGACGCCACCGCCGACCTCGACCGCTCTGCTCCGTTCGACCTGCTCACCTTCCCTCGCGACAGCGCCGAGCGGTTCATTGACGGCCGCGGACACATCCATCTGACCCACGACGACCTGACCTGGATACGCCTGCCTGCTTCAGTATAAGGTCGCCACGAATCGCCCTGCCGCCTCACGAACAAACCGCGCTATAGAGCATATAGCGGCTTATTCTGGCCCGCTGTCTTTCCTGTTACCTGCTATGCTCAATAAAGCGGTGTTCTTGCTTCTGCTCGCTCCGATGCTGCTCTGGATGGGCTGCGACTCGGCAGACGACAGACCCGAGGTAATGATCGTCGAACTCGTGATTGGCGAAGGCGATGAGGCCGTGGAAGGGGCGCGGGTAACCGTCCACTACGTTGGCAAATTCCTGAACGGACACGTCTTCGATGCGTCGTTGGCGGAGTTTACAGAGCGGCTGGATGAGGACACCCCGTTCACCTTCACGCTGGGCCGCAACAACGTCATTCCTGGCTGGGAGCAAGGCATTCCGGGCATGCGCGTCGGCGGCAAGCGGCAGTTATTGATCCCTCCCGAACTAGCGTATGGAAGCCGCGGAGCAGGCTGCCCCTCGACTGGCGAAGACGAAGAATGTGCGATCCCGCCCAATACAACGCTCATTTTTGATGTCGAGCTACTGAGCGTGCAGTTGCCAAGCACAAACAATTGAGTTCAAGTAGCCTCTGCCTGCTCTTTCTGCTTCTGAGCCAATTCAGCGCGGAGTTGGCGCGTGGTCTTTCGTGAGCCATCGTGGCTCCAGCCGGGCGGGCCGAAAAGATAGCCCAGACGTGCTTTCCACGGCAGGGGCCGCCGCAGATCGCGCCACAGATCGCGCCATTCGTGAAAGGCGATACGGAAGGGATTGTAGGTGTCGATGTTCTTCGTCAGACCATACGTCGGGCGCTCCTCTTCTTCCTGAAACGTGCCAAAGAACCGGTCCCAGATGATGAGCACGCCCGCGTGATTCTTGTCCAGGTACTTGATATCAGAGGCGTGGTGAACGCGATGGTGTGAGGGTGTATTGAAGACCCACTCGATGGGCCGGGGGAGCTTACCGATGGTCTCTGTGTGAATCCAGAACTGGTAGATCAGACTCACCGACTGCATCGTCATAATCATCAACGGGTGGAAACCAAGGAACGGCAGCCAGAGCCAGAAAACGAAGCTCCCGGTGATGTTACCCGTCCACGTCTGCCGCAACGCCGTGCTGAGGTTGTACTTCTGCGACGAGTGGTGCACGACGTGCGATGCCCAGAAGAAGCGGCTGCCGTGGCTGATGCGGTGGAACCAGTAATACGAGAAATCCTCCGCGAAGAATAGCCCCGCCCACACCCACCACTGATCGGGCGCGAGGAGGTCCTTGAAGAAACCGGTCAGGTCGTACACCAGCCAGTAGGTCGCCAGCACCACGGCTTTCGCACCGAGGTTGGTAAGCACATTGCCCACGCCCATCCCCAGGCTGGCAAAAGTATCTTTGACCTCAAACAACTCGCGCTGGTCGATAGCACTGACGATCGCTTCAATGACGAGCAGCAGGATAAAGGCCGGAATCGCCAGATTGACCAGATTGGGCGCGTCGAAGGTAATATCCACGGGACCACATCAACGGTTCATCCAAAAACAGACTCTTCTCAAAGACGCCCGGACGCCTGATGGGTTTCTGAGGTTGGGTTCCTGGTTTTCCTCCCGTCCTCTCCCCCTTCCTTTCTCGTTTCCTATCTTCCCCCTTCCCTATTCGCCCTTCCCTCTTCCCTGCTTTCTATGAACCGCGACCATCTGCTGCATCACCTCGACGACCGCAACGCCCCCTGGGACATGATCATCATCGGCGGCGGCGCGACGGGGCTGGGCACGGTCATCGAAGCGGCTTCGCGGGGCTATCGGACGTTGCTGCTCGAACAGCACGACTTCGCTAAGGGCACGTCGAGCCGGAGCACCAAGCTGGTGCATGGCGGCGTGCGCTATCTGCAACAGGGCAACGTTGCACTGGTGCTGGAAGCTCTGCGTGAACGCGGGCGGCTGCTCAAGAACGCGCCGCACCTCGTCCGCGACCTGCGCTTTGTGGTGCCGCGCTACGACTGGTGGGAAGGACCGTTCTACGGCGTGGGCCTGAAGTTGTACGACCTACTCGCCGGGCGCGCCGGGTTTGGCACCTCTACGCTCCTCTCCCGCGAAGAAACACTCGGGTACCTGCCGACCCTCGAACCGGCGGGCCTGCGCGGCGGCATCAGCTACTACGATGGGCAATTCGACGATGCTCGCCTCGCTATCAACATGGCGCAAACCGCTGTAGACCTTGGCGCGACGGTGCTGAACTATATGCGCGTGAAAGATCTCACCAAAAACGGGGACGTGATCAGCGGCGTCATCGTGCAGGATGTGGAGCACCAGCGAGAATATGAACTCGAAGCCCGTGTCGTCATCAATGCAACCGGCATCTTCACCGATACCATCCGCCACATGGACGATCCCGACGCGCCAGGCATGATCCGCCTGAGCCAGGGTGTCCACATCGTGCTCGACCGCACTTTTCTGCCAGGTGACAGCGCCATCATGGTCCCGCGCACCGACGACAAGCGTGTGCTCTTTGCCATTCCCTGGCATGGCCGCGCCCTCGTTGGCACTACCGACACGCCCATCGAACACGCCACCCTCGAACCGCGTCCGCTGGCCGACGAACTCGACTTTCTGCTGACCCATGCCGCCCGCTACCTGACCCACGACCCGATACCCCGTGATGTCCTCAGCACCTTCGCCGGAATCCGTCCGCTTGTGAGTCCGGGTGGAACGGAGAACACCGCAGCCATTTCGCGGGATCATACACTGCACATTGCGCGCTCCGGGCTGGTCACTATCACGGGGGGCAAGTGGACCACCTATCGTAAGATGGCTGAGGATACGATCGACCAGGCAGCGGTGGTAGCGCAGTTGGAAGAGCGTCCGTCCATCACCAGTGACCTGCACCTGCATGGCTGGCACCCCGATGCCGCTGCGCTGGGCGATCTCGCCGTCTACGGCACCGACGCCGACGACGTGCTGGCAGTACGAACTGAGCAGCCCGCCTGGAACACGCTCCTCCACCCAAACCTTCCGTATCGCCAGGGCGAGGTGATCTGGGCAGCCCGGCAAGAAATGGCCCGTACCGTGGACGATGTGCTATCCCGCCGCACACGCGCCTTGTTGCTCGACGCCCGCGCCAGCATCGCGGTTGCGCCCGTCGTAGCCCGGCTGCTTGCCATGGAATTGGGGCGGGATGCGGCCTGGGAAGCCGAACAGATTGCAGCCTACAAACAGCTTGCTGAAGGGTACCTGTGGGAGGGGTGATGCGTGAGAGTGCTAATAGCACACCGATTCAGGTAGACCCCTCACGTTTCAAATTCCCCTCGCATCTTGCCTACAGGAAGCATCGACGCCTTTCTCCGCACACCCATTGCCAACATCTGCTCGATGAGGGTAAGCAACTCCTTGGTTGTGAACGGCTTGCTGAGATAGCCATCGAACCCGGCCTCCATAAAGCGGTCACGGTCTTCGAGGAGCGCATAGGCCGTCATCGCGACGATGGGCACATTGGCATAGGCCGGGATGCACCGTAGGTCCTGCATGACATCGACGCCGGTGCGCTGGTCGCCGAGGTTGATGTCCATCAACACGAGATCGTAGGGAGGCCCCTGTACCTTTACCATTGCTTCCTGCTCACTTCTTGCTACATCGACGCTGTAGTTCTCCTGAAGAATGTAGGACAGCAAAACGTCAATCACGGCGCTGTCTTCGACGGCCAGGATACGCGGCAGCTGCCCGGAGGCTGTGCTGCCCTCTTGTGCGGACGACGCATGCTCGCCGGGCAAACGCAACAGCGACACGGGAAAACGCACGTCAAAGACACTGCCTTTTGCCTTCTCGCTATGCACCGAAATGCGGCCGCCCATTAACTCTGCCATGCGCTTCGTGATAGCCAGCCCGAGTCCGGTGCCTTCATGCGACCGCGTGTTGCCCGTGCTTCCCTGCCTGAAGTCCTCATACAGATACGGCTGGAAGGTCTCTTCAATCCCCACCCCTGTATCTTCAACGGAAAGCACAAGCGCCTCGTCCTCTAGCTTAATTCCAACACGTATTGAACCGGCTTCCGTAAACTTGATAGCATTGTCAAGCAGGTGATCCAGAATGCGCCCCATGCAGGTGCGGACCAGATAGACCTCGGCCCCTGGAATAGCACAGTCCTGCTCGACCCTAACCCCTTTAGCAACAGCATCAGGACGAAACATCTGGATTTTCTCGGCCACCACTTCTTCCAGGTTAAACCATTCCCGCTCCAGGTTCAGGGTGCCCGCTTCGAGCATGGAGAGGTCGAGCACGGAGTTGAGTGTATTCAAGAGCCGCTTGCCGCTATGCTCAATGAGTTGAATCATCTCCCGCTGGTCCTCAGTCACTTCGGCGTTGAGGATGCTGGAAAACCCAATGATCGCCGTCAGAGGCGTGCGGATTTCATGGCTGATGTTGTTGAGAAAGGTGGATTTGAGCCGACTGACTTCTTCGGCATTTTCTTTTGCTTCGATCAGGGCTTTTTCAAACGCATTGCGGTCGGTGATGTCGCGCAGATACGCCGTGAACAAGGTGCGGCCTTTTAGCTCGATGGGCTGCACCACCATCTCTATGGGAAACTCGGAGCCATCGGCACGCATTGCCGACATCTTTACGCGCCTTTTCAGAAAATTGCTTTGTCTGGTAACGCGATAGCGCGCCATGCCATTATTATGGGCTTCCCGCATGCGGGGCGGCACGATCAGGTCCTCAATGGGTTGTCCTATGCTGTCTTCGGCCTGATAGCCAAAAGTGTACTCGGCAGCCGGATTGAAATTGACGACCTGCCCTTGTTCGTCAATGGTGATGATGCAGTCTAGCGAGGCATCCAGAATGGCTGCCATACAAGCCTCACTATCTCTTAGGGTCGTCTGGGCCTGCCGTTGCTCGCATAGGAGACGCCACTCATGCTGAGCCCGCTCTACCAAATAGGGTAACTCTTGCATGGTGTCGGTGGATTTAACCACATAATCGACCGCGCCAGCCTTCATGGTCGCAACAGCTTTCGCCTCATTACCATGGCTCGCCAGGATGACTATAGGAGCCAGAGCATCGCCCTCCTTGAGGAGGGTTATGGCCTCCCCATCAGGCAGGTGCCAATCGCAAATGATGAGATCAGGAACGGTCTCTTGCAAAAAAGCCTGCGCCTCCGCCAGCGTAGTCGCTACCGACAGCTTCGTATCGGGGGCCCGCCGCTTAAAGGCACGCTGTATCAGCGCAGCATGGGCGGCCTCGTCTTCAATTAGCAGTATGTGAACCTGGTCGGGCATACCCTCCTTTACTGGTTGGACAGGTCATCGTCCTTCTGCTGTGGAGGAGGAGTATTAGAGTGGCTCCAATAGCTCTTTACCTCCTTTATGAGTTGCTGAAATTTGGAGATGCCGAGTGGTTTGACCACATAGCTATTGGCATAATGGCTGTACGCCTTCTCTACATCCCGCTCCGCTGCCGATGTAGTGAGCACCACCACAGGAATACTGCGTAATGCCGTGTCGGATTTCACCGCTTCCAGTACCTCCATCCCATCCACGCGAGGCAACCGCAGGTCGAGCAGGATAAGGTGCGGCATCAGATAGGCGGCATCGGCGTACGGCCCCCGGCGAAAAAGGTAGTCCAACGCAGCCTCACCATCGGCCAGGTGCGTCAGGTCAGCCAGGATGCCATTCTCCTCGAAGCTGCGCTTTACGAGAGCGGCATGCGCTGGATTATCTTCCACGAGCAGGACCCGTAGGTTTTCTTCAGAATTATTCATGCTCTAGTTCCTCTTGCTGTTGCACAGGCAGGGTGAAGTAGAAAGTGCTGCCTTGGCCCTCTCCTTCCGACTCTACCCATATCCGTCCCCCGTGTATCTCCACAATGCGCTTCACCAAAGCCAACCCAATGCCGGTGCCCTCCACCTCGTGATCCAGCCGCTCAAACAATCCAAAGATCCGCTCCTTATACGCCTCGGCAATCCCCGCCCCGTTGTCCCGCACCCAGCATACCACCTCTTCTTCCTTCGTCTGCGCTCCCACCTCCACATGGGGTACTACCCCCGGACGGATAAACTTCAACGCGTTCTCGATCAGGTTTTGTACCACCTCTTGCAACCGCACCCGGTCTGCCGCCACCACGGGCATTGTCGGAGCAACCTCCACCACGGCATTCTGCGAGGCAATCTGGCCTGCCAGGTACCCCACCGTCTCCTCGACGATCTCTGTAAGCGCAACTGGCTCGGGCGGGTTGACCAGGCGGCCTACCCGAGAGAGTTGAAGCAGCTCGTTCAAGAGCGTCTGCATGGTCTCGGTAGCCGAGGTAATATAGCCGAGATCCTCGGCTACCCGCTCAGTGTTACCGTCCTTAAGGTCGTACTGAAGCATCTCCGTGAAGCCCTTGATGGTGACGAGAGGGCTTTTGAGATCGTGCGAGACAGTATACGTAAAGCGTTCGAGTTCGGCGTTTTTGGTTTCGAGTTCGGTAATGAGCGTTTCGCGTTCAGCCTCTCGTTGCTTGCGCTCTGTGATGTCCATGAACACGCCAAAAACAGCCTTCACCTCCCCCTCTTCTACCACACATTCCCCGCGGGAATAGACATGGCGGACTGCTCCATCTGGGCGCACGATCCGCCATTCGAAATCAAAGTTTTTTCCGTGCGTTATAGCCTCCTGCACTACCTGCTCGACGTGCTCACGGTCCTCTGGATGATAGCTGGCAATGGCTTCTTCTAGCGATGGTGGCCCCAGTGCTCTGTCACGCTCGTAAATGCGGTAAACCTCATCGGACCACTTCAACGCACCAGCTTCCATGTCGATGTGCCAGCTTCCCAGATGGGCCAATTCTTCGGCCCGCTGGAGCAGGGAGGTCTGCATCTGTATCTGCTCCTGAACCTCGCGCTGCTCCGTAATGTCCCGGCCCACGGCGAAGAGGTGTCCTTCTTCGAGAGAGGACTGTGCCGTCCAGGAAACCCAGCGATACGCCTCGTTCACATTGCGCAGCCGCATCTCGAAGTTGATCACGGGCTGCCCCTGTGCCAACGCTCCCAGTTGTTGCTTTGTAGCGGGCACATCGTCGGGATGAACCCACTCAAGAAACGGATGCGCCATCAAAACCTCCTCTGGGTAGCCAAGGACACGGGAGAATGACGGATTGATGCGCTTGAAGTAGCCATCCAGCCCCGCAATACACAGCAAATCGACAGAGAGGTCGAAAAAGCGATCCAGCTCTTGCTGGGCCTGCTTGCGCTCCCTGATTTCCTGCTGCAAGTTGGCATTGATCTGGCGCAACTGCGAAGGGCTGGGCAGCGCCACAGCTTTCGGTACCAGCGGTACGAGCGCCACAGCGGTCCCCACCGACACGACACCTGTGAGCAGCTTCACAGCACCCGTGAGGCGATAGGTGCCATGCCAAACCGCCCATATCTCCAGCAGATGCGTAGTGCCACAGAGTAAGATAAAAGCACCGAAAAGCAGAAAGATGCCTTTAAAATCCAGATCGCGGCGCTTGGCGACAAAGTAGAGTAGGGCAAAAGGGATCGCGTAATAGGCCAGCGTGATCAGGGTGTCGGAGCCGACATGGAGCCACAAAATATCTGGTTGCCACTGGTAACAGTGCCCATGCGGCATAAAGTCCGAGTCGAACAATCCTGACAAAAACTCAAACATGGTCTTTCTGTGGTTTTATGACCGATTTCAGACCAGCACAGGTTGGAAAGATAACATAAGCATGGGGCTTTTATCCTTCCTGATGCTACCTGGGTCCGCCACTCGTCTACCCCTCCTCTCTGCCGCGCCTGCGCTCCAGGGTAAATAGAAAACGTGCCTTCCATTGCATAAGCCAGATAACACCCACCAGCCAGACCTTAGCCGTGTTCTCCTATGACTTCGCAGTGTCGGCTATGATGCCAATACCTTAACGAGATTCACGTCAGTCGAAGAACCCAACCACAAACGCCTAAAAAATGCGTTTCCTACTTCAAATGATTGCAAATGACTCTCAAGCTACGAAAGATGGGGACGCGTGTGACGGCCTGCCCTTAACGTAACCAAAAAATGGCAGAACCACAGGCAGACCAGCAAAGCCCCTAGGGGATGGGCTTCTCGAAAACCATAAAATGTTGCTGGGGCAGCACATCTTTGGTCTCTGCCCACACCAGTCCAATGGCTTCCATTTCGCGGCGGGCCTGCGCTTCGGTCATCTTGTGAAGAGGGTCTACCTGCAACGTGGCATCCTCGCCCCGGTACTCAACGAGCACGAGCCGCCCGCCCGGCTTGAGGGCCTCTACGATGTGGGTCATCATTTCGTAGGGATGCGAAAACTCGTGGTACGAGACGACAACCACGGCCTCGTCGAGATGAGCGGGCGGCAGGTTGGGATCTTCCACCGTACCGAGAATCAACTCGACATTGTCCACACTGTCCGCCACCATGCGCGCCCGGATACGGTCCAGCATTTCCTGCTGGATATCTACCGCCAGTACCTTGCCCTCGGGTACATGCTGGCTGAGGCGAAAGGTGAAGTAGCCGGTCCCCGCGCCGATGTCGGCCACCACGTCAGTCGGTTGCAGATCGAGTGCCTGCACCACCCGTTGCGGAAACTCCGTGGCTTCGCGCTCAGGTCGCTCCAACCACAGCGCACCGGGATCATGGTCGGTCACCTGCGCAATCTCGCGGCCCATGTACACCTTGCCCGTCCCGCTTGGCGAAGGCTCTTCCAGATAGGTGTAGACTTCGGTGGCAGAAGACGGCGGATCACAGGCACTCCACCACAGACAGGCTCCAGCCAGGATCCACACCAGCAACAGGCGTTTCCAGATTTGTACGTGCGGCTGCGCCATCATCCAAAAGGGCTCTCTAGCAGGGACTTTCTCCTAAACGCATGATCCAGGCCAGGGATTCAACAACAACCTGCCTCACGCTTGGCGGAGGGCAGGCTGTTGTTGAATAAGCGAGAGATGGAGCAAGGGGTCTTTCTAGTGGATAGTGAATGGTAGATGGTGGATAGATAAAAAAGAGGTTGTTCAGTCTATCAATCATCCATTATCTACTATCCCCCACCCTTTCCTACATCAGTCCTTCAGGTTGAAGTAGGCTTTGACGGCCTCGTAGTCGCGCAGGTCGAGATCGCTGTTTTTGCCAACGAAGAATCCGTCAATGATGACGGCTTTCATCTCTATCGGCTCGATGAAAAGATCGGTCTCACTAATTTCCTGGATCACCACGGGATCGTCAGACGATGCCTCGACAAACACCTCAATGAACTGGTCGTCATAGGCATACCCGAAGGTAGCGGTATAATCGACGCGCGGCGGATCGTCGGGCGCTTCGACGCTAAGCGTGTAGGGCAATGCCGTCCAGGTGCCCGCAAAACGGTAGTAGACGAGCACGGCTCCATCATCCACAACGGACGGCGTGATGTCCGGCACATCGAACTGCTCCGACACGACTGTACCGTTTAGTGCAGCACTGGCATAATCGAACTGGAAATTGAGGCTAAAGACGTTGGCGTTACCTGGAGGGCCCGGTGGGCCGACAGGCCCTTCGTCGCAGCCGCTGGCTAGCAGCAGCACAAAGCCCATGAGGAAGGTAGAAAGCAATGATTTCATAGGAGGTCCCTCGCTGTTCGCTGTGTACAAATCGGTTCTGCATCCCTAGATGAGTGGGTCTACCAAAACCAATTGCAAACACTGGACCACCTCTCCGAGCAGGCCATCCCTCTTCTTCCCAAGAAGGGAGATGCTTCCGCCCATATCTCCCTGCAATACAACAAGCTGCACGCATTCAGGCTCCTTCTTCTCCAAACCATAATCGGCATAAAAAGACGATACGGCTGTCTAGCCTAGCATACACTTCGCTAATATAGTGGATGGAAGCCTGGGCGTGCAGACGTCAGTATGAGAGCAAGAAAAAACCTACTAACCTGTACCCTGATCAACCTGAAACGAGCAAAGCGACTAACGAAGTAAACCTACTACGCCACCGCCTTCTGGTCGAGCAACTGCCTGGCGAGGGTTGCGGCTCCAATCACCCCGGCGTCGCTGCCCAGCGCGGCACGTACGACCTTCAGGTGCTGCTGGGCTACTTCCATCGCGTGCTTGCGAATGACGGCTTCGGCCATATCCACCAGTTCAGGAACGCCATCGATCACGCCGCCGCCGAGCACAAGGCAACGCGGATTCAGCGCATTGATGAGGCCCGTCAGCCCGGCTCCCAGATAGAATCCTGTATCTTCGACCAGTTGCCTGGCGAGCGTATCGCCCTGTTCAAAGGCTTTATCCAGCGTCTCCGCCGTGATCTGGTCGATACTACCGGCAAGGTCGATCAACAACGCGCCTGCTTCTTCGTCGGCGCGGACGGCTTCCTGGGCCCGCTCGGCGATAGCCCACCCGCTGGCATACGCCTCGAAGCAGCCGACGCCGGGGCAATGGCACGGCCTGCCGCCTGCCACGAGCATTGTATGACCCAACTCGCCCGCGCTACCCTGATCGCCTGTAATCACCCGCCCGCCGCTCAGGATGCTGCCACCGATGCCGGTGCCTACAAAGATCACGATCATATCCTCGACGCCCTGCCCGGCTCCGTGCTTCCACTCGCCCCACAGGATGGCCCGCACATCGTTGGTGATAATGACGGGCAGGTTGAGTCCCTCCTCCAACTTTTGCTGTAAGGGAAATGGAAATGTCTTCCAGTTCAGGTTGGGCGATGAGTGCAGGATGCCCGCCTCGGTATCTACCTGGCCTGCGATACCGATCCCAAATGCTTCGACCGGTACCCCGGCTTTGTCCATGCAGATCTGTGCACTGGCGACGATGTCCTGGACGACTACTTCTGCGGGTCGGTCGGCTCCGGTGGGGCACTTGTGTGAGGTTATCACCTGCCCATCTGCATCCACCACAGCGGTCTTGATCTTGGTACCACCGAGGTCTACGCCCACCGTGAATAATTGCTTATCAGCCATACTCCTTGCCCTGCGAGTCCAAAAATACGTGTGCCTGCCTGTCTCGCAGAAAATAGGTGCGGCAGACACCAACAACAACTACCTGACCTGCACAAACGGCTACCCTTGTCGTTCGGCTCGCAACTCCCGCTCGGCCTGAAGCCAGTCTTCTACCGGGTCGCCCGGCGTCTGCCCCCGCCGCAGATACAGATCGTAGGCGCGGGCAGCAATCTCTTCGCGGGTCGGCCCTTTTGGTGGTTTCTTGGTGGCTTTCGTGGATGCGCCCTTTGCTTTGGATCTGGCTTTCGAGGCAGGCGCTTTGGTGGTTTTCTTCGGCGCTTTTTTCTTAGCGTCTTTGGTGCCCTCTTTTTTAGAGGAAAATTTCGATTTCGCCACGGCTGAGTCCCTTCGTTTGCAATAACTTTTGTGGTGTACGGCGGCTGCTGAGGAGTTGGCCCTTTCCTATAAATCACCTTCCCGACGGCACGTTTGCCAGCGCATCAGGGCGTCCAGGAAATCTCGGTAAGAACGGGCAGGTGGTCTGAGGGAAACAGGCCATCCCAGGTGTCGGAAAGCACCGCATGTTGCCCGACGACAACCGGCCCGCGCACAAAGATAAAGTCAATCCAGCGCCCTGGTTCAATAGCGTCGAAGCCATTCCAGGTCGAGGTGGGGCCATGGTGTGGAAAAGTCGACACGTCGTGGACATCCTGCAAAGCACCCGCACCCGTGACGAGTGCCTGATACGCCGCCGCCGAGTGCTCTACATTGAAATCGCCTGTAAGCACAGCGGGGGCCTCTTTGGCAATCTCGGCGATGCGACGCTTCAGCAGAAGCGAGCTTTCCTCCCTGGCCTGCTCGCCAATGTGGTCGTAGTGGGTGTTGAAATGATAAAAGACCTCCCCCGTGATGCGGTCCCGAAACTGTGCCCATGTCGCGATGCGCTCAATGGCAGCGTCCCAGCTTTTGCTGCCCGGCACCTCCGGCGTCTCGGACAACCAGAACGTACCCTGATCCAATACCTCGAACCGGCTCTTTCGATAAAGTATGGCGCTGTACTCGCCCGTCTCCTGGCCATCGGCCCGCCCTACGCCAAGCCAATTGTATTCGGGTAACAATGCATCAAGTTCGTCCAGCATGTCTTTGAGCACTTCCTGCAGGCCGATCAGGTCGGCACCGTGAAGGCGAATCATGCTCGCTACCTTATCCTTGCGGTTCGGCCATGCATTCACGCCATCGCCGGGATTGTTGTAGCGAATGTTGAACGTCATCACGCGCAACGGTGTAGCCGCCTCGCCTGCTTCCGTCATGCGCCCCTGCTTCGTTCCGGCACACCCCATCAGAAAGATCAGCGCGACCAGAAAGCCCCTCTTTTTTCTCATCGTCCTACCTGTTTGACCGTAAGAGCCAGCAAGGTACGATACGCCAGATATTCAAACTGTAAAGGCTACCTGCCTATGTCGTTTTCCTGTACTCGCGTTATCTTTCGTCGTCGCCCTCACCGCTCACCTCATTGCCTGCTCCATGAAGGATTTGTTTCCCATCGCTACCTGGCTGCCGAAGTACCGGGGCCGCGACCTGCGTGGCGACCTCGTTGCAGGGGTGA
>DATGCC010000166.1:0-5862 GCA_035312345.1 Rhodothermales bacterium | reverse complement strand
GCCCTCGCTGCTCGCCTGCTCGGACACGACGAGTTCGTTCACCTCCGCCGCGCCCTCGCTCACCGAAAACTCGCCCTGACCGCTCTGGCCGAGCACCACACGGCCCGCGGCAATGAAGCTGGCCTGGGGTCCGAGGATGCTGACGAGGCCTGCCGTGCCGCTCTCTCCACCGGCGATGAAGTCATTCGTGCTGGTGAGTCTGCCGCCGTCGTTGACGAAGAGGCCGTCGCCCGGCCCGGCGTTGATGCGCACGTCGCCCAGGGCGGCGAGTGTGCCCTGGTCGTTGATGCCGAGCAGGGCCCCGATGCCGTCGAGCAGCACATCGCCGGAGGCCTGAACCGTGCCGCCCTCGATGCCGAGCGAACTCAATCCGTCGACCGTCACGACGGCCCCGTCTCCGCATTGGCCGTTGAGCGTGTAGGTGTTGCCGCCGAGAGCGAAGGTGGGCATCGCGCCGCTGGTGACGCGGAGGGTGTTGTTCTGGCGGGCCTCGACGAAGGAGACGGTGTAGGTGCCTCCGACATCGAAGGCGACGCTGGCATGCTCATCGGGGGTTTCTAGATCGAGCCAGTTGGCGTCGTCGGAGAAGGCTCCGCCACCGGGCTGGTTCCACTGGGCCTCTGCCACGTTGGCGCACGAGCAATCTGAAAACATTAGTGTAAGTCTCGCCGAGTTGACAAAGCCATCGTCAGAATAATGCATTGGAATCCTGCCATCACCGGACAAGAATGGTTTGATGGTCGCGCTCCCATACTCAGAAATCAAATCTAGTCGGATGCGTGTGTCTCCGTTGGTCGGTATTCGTCCTGCCCCTCGGATCCCTATGTCGTCGGAGTCCATCCACCTAGCCCCTCCCGCACCGACCCCTATGGATGCGACAAGCGAGGCGGATTGCAGGTCTCCCAGCCTTCCCTCTCGAAAGGCATTCAAAAACTGGCCCTCCAATTCCTGGCTGAAATCGTGTACCCAGTAGACATCTTCTTCCCAGCCATCACCCTCAATACCTGGGCTCTCTTCTCCGTCATCTTCTTCAGGCTGTTCCACAATTTCTATTTCGGACATTCCGACTGTGAAGGTACATTGCGAGCGTGCAGGTGCAGCGCACACCGCCAGCATCAACGAAGCAGCGAATAGGCTGTAGAGGCGTTTCATGGCTACGAAGGATAGAGGGTAGGGGGGGTTGTCGTCAAGTTAAACCTCGAGGCCCCCATTCAATATCACGCATTTGCGTGATATTGACTCCACCTTACCTTTCCAATCTGCGCCTGCCTCACCTCACGGCATCGGCACGCTGAGCGTCACCCGTGTCCCCTCCCCTGGCACGCTTTCCACCGCAAGACACCCCTTAAGCTGCGCCGCCCGTCGACGCATGTTTGACATGCCATGACCACTGCCCACCGCCCCGTTACACCCCACCCCATCATCGGCCACACGCACCGTCAACGTCCCGTTTTGCTGCACAACCTCGATGTCAACGTGCATCGCCCGCGCGTGACGTGCCACATTGTGCAGCATCTCCTTGTACACCAAGAGCACGTTCCTACGAAACGACATATCCAACGCATGGTCCGAAACGGTCTCCGGTCCCTGGAACGAGTAAGAAAGCGACCCCAGCAGTCGAGGCGTCTCCTGCCGAAGCCGCATCAACAGGTCTACGAGCCTGTCGCGCTCCGGGCTGATGAACCAGACGATCTCGCGCAACTCCGTTGCCATCTCACGCGCCGCCAGTCCGATTTCGGCGATCTGCCCACGGTCTCGCTCGCCAAGGCTGTTGTGGGTGCGCAGCATGTCGCTCATGAGCGCGATGCTGCCCAGGCCCGCTCCGATGTCGTCGTGCAGGTCGGCGGCAATGCGCAGGCGCATCTGCTGGACCTGGAGCAGATGACGGACACGGTAGCGGTAGGCCGTGTAGAGCAGCGCCGCCGCGAACGCTCCGACGAGCATGCGGAACCACCACGTTTGCCAGAAGGAGGGAAGGATCGTAAGGCGGACGGAAGCGCTTTCTTCACTCCAGCGACCGTCGCTGCTAGCGGCTTTGGTGCGGAAGGTGTAGGTGCCGGGCGGGATGTTCGTGCAGGTCGCTGTTCGGTCTGTGCCTGCGTCGGTCCAATGGGTTTCAAACGGCTCCAGGCGGTAGCGGTAGTGGGTGCGTCCAGGGGTTGCATAATTGAGTGCGACAAATGTGAAGCGGAAGGCCTGGACGTCAGGGCCGAGCGTGAGGGCGTCCTGTCCAGCGATCGCAAGAGTTTCGACGCCGTTCTGCCCTGTCTTCTCGAACTGCCGAAGCACCACTGGCGGTGGGTGTGGGTTGGTGTGGATCGCCTCTGGATCAAAGAGCGTGAGGCCCTGCGTTCCTCCAAAAAGAAAGGCCCCGTGCCGCAGCCGCACCGCAGCGCGTCGGTTGAACTCAACATTATGCAGTCCGTCGGCGGCGTCAAACGTGGTAAACGCCTGGTCCGAGGGGGCTGAAGCATCGAAGACGACCAGACCGTGCGTAGTGCCCAGCCACAACCGACCCTCATCGCCAGGCAGAATAGAGAAGACCGTGGAAGACGGGAGACCGTCATGCTCCGTGTAATGCTGGAAGGTCTCCGTGGACGGATCGAACCGGCTCAGGCCGAGGTCGGTGGCCAGCCAGAGTGCCCCCGTCTCGTCTTCATAGATGTCCCACACCTCGCGCCCATGGGCACCTGGAGCGGCATCGGTACGATACGGATACGACGTAAAGGTCTCCGCAATGGGATCAAACCGAATCAGCACCCTGCCGAAGGTACCCAGCCACACCTGCCCGGCCCCGTCCACATGCACCGTGTGCGCGCTGATAAAGCCCCTCCTGAACCGACGATACTGCTTGACCCGGCCGGTCGCCGGATCATAACGCGCGAAGCCCGCATCATAAAGTGCTAACCATAACGTACCGTCTGCATCTTCGCGGATGGCCTCCACGACACGAGATCCAGTTTTGGAAACCCATGCCTGCTCTATGACTCCGCTGTGAGGATCTATGAAACAAAGCCCCCCCGAAGTACCGATCCACAGCCGGCCCGCATGATCTTCGTATACATCCCATACGGGACTGCTACAACTGGAAGATAACGGATCATAAGGGTAATGCCGGAGGATCTCAAAGTTGGCGCTCAGGTGGTATAAACCGCCCTGTAGCGTACCTACCCACAGGGTGCCGTCCGTAGCCTCGTGCAACCCCAGCACGACATCGTCGGCGAGATCGAGCGGCGTGTCTGTCTGTCGCGCCAGGTTTTGGAAGGGACGAGCGTAGGGGCTGTAGTAGTACACCCCACCCAGGATCGTGCCGATCCAGACACCGCCTGACCGGTCTACCTCGATAGGCCCCGGCATGTGTTGAACCAGGGGCAAGGCCAGGGACTTCAGGGCCCGTGTTCGCACGTCTAGCACCGCTACATCACCCATCGAGACTGCCCAGATCTTATGATCCTGATCGGGAATCGAATGCAGACGATACCCTCTCTCAGCAATTATCGAGTAGTCTTCGGTTGCAGCATCAAAGACACCAAGCTGGTTCTGGCCAGTTACCCAGATATGACCATCATAGGCTGGGTACAACGCAGTAATAGGTAGGGGCGAATCGGACAGAGGGTACGCGGTAACGCGATCCTGAAATGGATCGTATCGATAGAGGAATAGCGCATCCTCTTGTTTGCTCGCAAACCACAGATGGCCTTGAAGATCCTCGCAGGCAGCCATGACTTGACCAGGAATCATCGCTACAGGCTCCAGAGGTGCACCCTTAGATGGGGAGGATAGCAGATGATGTAACCGGCCCTGTGCGTCTCTTACCCAAAGTGTGCCACGCCGGTCCTCCATCAGTGGCTCCGCCCACGTAGCCAGCCGCTCAACGATGCCGCTGCGGGGATCAAGGCGGTCCAGGCCGTTGTTGTTGGTCACCCACAGGTAGCCGTGCTGATCCTCCAGGACCTTCGAGATGATGTTACCCGAAAGGGTAGTGGTATCCTGCAGGTCGTGCTTGAAGACCTCGAAGGTATAGCCGTCGTAGCGATTGAGCCCGCCCTTCGTTCCAACCCACAGAAGGCCCTGCCGGTCTTGCACAAGGGCTGTGACAAAGTTCTGGGATAACCCGTCTGCGGTGGACAATTGCCGGAAGCGGAGTTGGTCTGTATGGATCTTGGTCGTATCGAAGCCAGCATCGACCGACTGCGCGATGCCCACTCTGAGACAGCACCCGCCGAGTACGACCACAAATACTATATGCCTAAACCAGTGATTCACGGCCCCTAAATACGGAATGCCACAAAGGACTTCTATTATACGGGTAGGTACCACGAGAAACAAAGGCGCGCGCCATCCAGGGCCACCTCATAGACTTATTTTCTTAGGCACGAGCATCGCTGACGCCGATCTTAAGCCCATTTGTGAATCATTTAGAGCGCTTGCCGTGGAACAATAAACAAGCCGCCAAACAAATCGCTGCATTCGAGTGCGATTTCTTTAGACATTTCGGAAGATGAAGTGACCTTGTAACACCAGTGTAATTGCAATAAATATTCACCTGACCCGATGCCACAAATCCGATCACGCTCTAGCGAACAGGACCTTTGCGATCTAATCCTCCTGGGCCGCTGGAGCCGTGCGTTCCTTGATTGACATCTCTGGCACCAGCACCGGATGCGCTGTCTCCACCACCTGTTCTTCGGCCAACTCGAAAGACGCCTGCTGGCGGATGTCGCGGGAAGAGGCACCGATCTTTACAGTGTACGTGCCTGCCGCTGCCACCCATGCCGACCGGGCAGCATCGTATGAGGCCAGATCCGCCGCCGTGAGGGTAAACGCGAGGGTTTGGGACGAACCCGGCTCCAGCAGATCCGTCTTTGCAAATGCGCGCAGTTCGCTTTTGGGTTTATCCAGCGTGCCTGCCGGTGCACTGACGTAGACCTGAACGACTTCCCGGCCTTCCACTTCGCCAGTGTTGGTCACGGTGAGAGTCGCGGTCATCTCCTCGTCGAGCATGGAGGCACTAAGTGTCACGTCGCCGTAGTCAAAATCCGTGTAGGACAGCCCATACCCAAACGGGTAGGCAGGCTCCACCCCGAAGGTGTTGTAGTATCGATAGCCAACGTAGATGCCTTCGTCATAAACCACCTCGGACGGCACACCGAAGATCGAGGGAGCATCATCACTCGGCAGTTCTTTACCGGGGAAATTCTCAGCGGACGGCACATCGGTATAGGCTACAGGAAACGAAGAAGTGAGCTTGCCGGACGGGTTCACCTGACCGCTCAATACATCGGCGATAGCGTTGCCTCCCTCCTGCCCGGGCTGCCAAGCCAGCAAGATGGCATCGGGCGCGTCGCGCCAGCTAGCCACTTCGGTGACGCCACCCACGTTCATCACCACCACCACATCTTTCCCCACAGCGTGGAAAGCGCCCGAGACCTTCTGGATCAGGGCCTGCTCGACCTCTGTGAGGTCGAAATCTGCCTCGACGACCCGGTCGGCGAATTCACCAGAGTTCCTGCCGAGTGTAATCAGCGCCACATCAGCGTTCTGTACGGCCTGCTGGATGCGAGCTTCATCCACCGGCATCTCAGCAATCGGCGGCGGCAGCATGAAGGGCATCGGCGGCGGCGGGCGATTGGCTTTTGCTTCCTCGATATACCTTGAATAATCGCCTTCAAGCGCAGCGTGAATGGTGTACCCTGCCTCCTTCAATCCCGCATCCAGCGAGACCGCGTACGCCTCGTTCACATCGCCGCTACCCGTGCCCCCCACCACCAGGTCGTACGACGCATTTCCAAACAGGGCGATGGTCTGGGAAGCTGGAAGCGGCAATGCCTCGTCTTCATTCTTCAGGAGCACCATGCCTTC
>DATGCC010000165.1:0-4002 GCA_035312345.1 Rhodothermales bacterium | reverse complement strand
CATGCAGGCCGTTCGGGTCGCGGTACGGCGTGGTAATGTGCGGGTGATCGGCAAACAGTGCGTCGTAGCGATCCGCAGCAGTACGGCGGGCATCATTATAGGCGTCGAGATGGGCGAGCTTTGTCTTGAGAATGGCCGCCTGGATAGTGTCGAGGCGGCTGTTGACGCCGACGATCTCGTTGTAATATTTGCGCCGCCCGCCGTGGTTGGCGATCATCTTCATCTTCTCGTACAGGTCGGCGTCGTTGGTCAGCACCGCACCGCCATCGCCGTATGCGCCGAGATTCTTTGACGGGAAGAACGACAGTGTTCCGATGTGGCCGATGTAGCCTGTCTTGCGCCCCTTGTACGTCGAGCCGATGCCTTGCGCGTTGTCTTCGATGACGGGGATGCCGTGGCGTTCGGCAATCTCCATAATCGGGTCCATATCGGCCGGTTGCCCAAAAAGATGGACGGGGACGATGGCTTTTGTCTTCGGCGTGATGAGTTCTTCGATCTTCGCCGGGTCGATGTTAAATGTCTGCGGGTCGATGTCGGCGAAGACGGGTGTGGCTTTGAGCAACGCTGCCACCTCACCTGTGGCGATGAACGTAAAAGCTGTCGTGATGACCTCATCGCCGGGCTGGAGGTCAAGTGCCATCAGGGCGATCTGCAGCGCGTCGGTACCATTGCCTACGCCGATGGCATAGGTGCCATCAAGATGCCCGGCGAGCTTGCACTCGAACTGCCCGACCATCGGGCCTTTGATGAAGCGCGTCCCGTCGATTTCAGCCTGGATGGCCGCATCGATCTCGTCTTTGATAGCGAGGTACTGGCCCCGCAGGTCTACCATCTGAATGTCCATGGCACCGAAGCAAAGTTGTAGGGGTGATCGGTAGTCGGTGATAGCGGATGCAGGATAGATAGTTTCTTGTCACCGGCATATCCATCCTCTATTCGCAATCGGCAAGGGAAGGGCGAGGCGCAAAGGGCGATTACTCTCATTCTCCCAATCGACTCTCGTACCTCAACCCTCGTCAGTCTTCCCAGCCCTGATTGTCTAGCTTCTGTGGATCAGGAACAGGGCGAAAAGGCTTAGCTGGGATGCCTGCGTGGATTACATCGGCGTCGGCGTCGTTCGTGAGCAAGGCTCCGGCGGCGACCACGCCATCCGGACCAATCTCTTTGCCGGGCAGGATCACTGCGCCCACGCCGAGCCGTCCGCCGCGCCGTACGGTGACGCCTTTGAAGTGTTTGAATCGTTCTTCGGTGCGGCCCATGAAGTTGTCATTGCTCGTCAACACGCCGGGCGCGACGAAGACGCGGTCTTCGAGCACGGAGTAGGCCGTCAGGTAGACGTTCGTTTCGAGTTTGCAATAGCGTCCCACGCGGCATTGATTCTCAATGGCCACGCCGCGCCCGACGATGGTAAAGTCGCCGACGGTCACGTCTTCGCGGATCGTGGCTAGGTCGGCCACGAGCACTTTCTCTCCAAGCGTACACCCGGCATAGAGCACCACACTCGCCCCGATCAGGCAGCGGTCGCCGATGACGGCAGGCGGCTGTTGGTTGCTGGAGGTGACAGCGCTGTTCGGGGCACGCATCGGCTGCTTCCCAATGGTTGTATGGTCGTCGATGCGGACGTTGTCGCCGATGGTGGTGCCTTTGTGGATAACGACATGGTGCCCGATCTGGCAGCCGCGCCCGATGGTTACGTCGTCTTCGATAACACAAAAATGCCCGATGGTGGTGTCGCCGCCAATCCGGGCGGTATCTGAACAGAGCGTTTGTTGCATGGCAAGGGATAAGTCAAGTGGTTGCTGCTCTCTAGTACACAAAAAAACGGCCCGGTACGCTATTGCACCGGGCCGTTTTTAGAGGGGAGGAAGAAGCTTACTGGGCTTCCACCTGCGCGATGTAGTCGAGCTGGGCCTGAGCGCCTTTTACGATCTGACCTTTGTCGGACTTGTTTGCATGCTGGATGGCCGCGTTGAGCGAGCGCTTGGCAGAGGCAAACTGCTCAGCCTGCACCTGATTGACACCGAGGCGATAGTAGGCGTTGGCGTAGAAGGTGTTGAGCGTTTTGTCATCTTCGCCGAGGAAAGGTGCTGCTTCGTCCAGTTCCTTGATAGCCTGCGCATAATCTTCTGCCTGAAGGGCATCGCGGGCGGCGAGCAGGTAGGTACGCCCCATGTTTTCGTCAGCCTTGGTAGCCATAGCTTCATCGCCGGCTTCGGTAGCTTTGGTCTTTAGCTCTGTGAATACCTCGGCGGCACCCGCATTGTCGCCCTTCGAGCGGAGCGTCACGCCGCGCACGTAGAGGTAGTTGAGGTCATCGGGAAGCAACACAATGGCGCTGTCGATAGAGCTAAGGGCGCTGTCGAAATCTTTCAGGCTGACGTAGGCTACGCTGGCGTTGTAAAAGGCTTTGCCTTGCAGTTCAGGGTTTTCAATCATGGCAGACACCTCGGCGGCCCGCAAAAACTGCTCGGCACCAGCACCATAATCTTCTGCATCGACGTACATGGAGCCTGCGTCCATAAAGGCTTTCGTGGCATTCTCCATAGCGTTGACGTAGCGTTCGCCCAACTCGCCGTCATTCGAGTCTTTAGCAACCATACCGGCCTCGACGAACTTTTCACCGGCCTGGACTTTGCCTTCAGCCGTGCCATCTTCGCCGAAAGTAGTGGCTTCTTCGAGCAGGGCAGAAAACTGCGTGCGGGCTTCGGCATTGGCCGTTGTGGCGGTAGAATCTTGCGCCTGCACTGCAAAGGGCAGGAACGCGGCTAACATCAGCGCCAGCAAAAAGGCGCTCAGGACAGATGTGGGGTTGGGAAGGGTTAACGTACGGTTCACAGTTGTTGCCTCCAAGATGATTGTGACAGGGTTTCTATAGCGGTTGATGGGGTTTCGGGTCCCTACGATGTAATATAGCAACAGCCATGCCAAGTCCCGGGTTCACAGTGGGTTAGGTCTTTGATGGCTTTTCAAAGGGTGGGGGGCTGTTTGATAGAGTGTCGTATGAACGCCAGTGCCTATTGCACAGGACACTGGGCACTGTGGCGCTTAGAAATTCGGACAGAGCGCGTGCTCCTGGTAAAAGGCATTAATGGTTTCGGCAGCTTCCACAGGATCATCGGTCATGGTAAAGAGATCTGGATCCGCAGGCGATATGTTGCCTGCTTCCAGCATCACTTCACGCAGCCAATCTACGAGTCCACGCCAGTAGGAGGTTCCCATCAAGACGATGGGAAAACGCGTCGCCTTCGCTGTTTGGATCAGCGTCAACGACTCGAACAACTCGTCCAGCGTGCCGAAGCCGCCGGGTAAAACTACGAATCCCTGCGCATATTTTATGAACATCACCTTGCGCACGAAGAAGAAGTCGAAGTTGATCAACTTGTCCGCATCAATGTACGGATTGGAAGACTGTTCGTGCGGGATGACAATGTTCAGCCCGATGGAGGCACCGCCTGCTTCCTGTGCGCCTTTGTTGCCTGCTTCCATGATGCCGGGGCCGCCACCTGTGATGACGCCGAAGTCTCGCTTGACCAACTCGCGGGCCACGGCTACGGCCATCTCGTAGTACGGATCGCCCGGACGGGTGCGCGCCGAGCCGAAGACAGACACGCAGGGGCCTTGCTGCGCCATCGTCTCGAATCCTTCCACGAACTCCGACATGATCCGGAAAACCCGCCAGAGATCCTTGACCCGACCCTGTTGCCACGCTAGCAACTCAGCGCTGGTCATTTTGTTAGGAAAGGGATTTGCCGGTTGCATGGGCGGAAAACAGAAGAAAGGAAACGAGTGGAAGGCTACGCACGAATCACCATAAAAGCAAAAACCGCCCTTCGGGTTTCCAAAGGGCGATTTTTTTAGCACAGGTCTCAGTCCCTGCGCGGTTTTGGGCCTTGCTTAACGGGAGGCTGCCGACTCGCGGAACTCTTCGTTCGCATAGATGGCGATCTCCACGCGGCGGTTCTGCTGGCGGCCGTAGTCGGTGTCGTTCGAGGCTACCGGCTC
>DATGCC010000164.1:0-6779 GCA_035312345.1 Rhodothermales bacterium | reverse complement strand
CGCACCCGCGCCCAGACCCGACAGGCCCTCGCCCGCGAGGAACAGGCCCACGCTCGACTGGATGATTTGCGCGAGGCTGTCCGTCTGGAAGTGATGCGCCATGTGATTGCCGTAGAACGGGCGATAGCCGCCGTGGCCGTCACCCGCCAGGGTTTGCAGGAGGCCGAAGAAGCGTATCGGGTGATGCGAGAGCGCGTCCGGCAGGGCATGGCGCTCACCGCCGAAGTGCTCAGCGCGGAAGTAGCCTACCGGAATACCCAGGTCCGCCACACCGCCGCACTCACCGACTACGCTGTAGCCCGCGCCGCCCTTCGCCGAGCCACAGGCGAACCCGCACAGCTCTAACCTGCTCTCATGCCTTCAGCCTCCGCCGATATCGCCCTGCCCACCGAAGTCGTCTTTCAGGCGCGTAGTTTGACGAAAGTCTATGGCATGGGCGAGGTACAGGTACATGCCCTGCGCGGTGTGGATCTCGACCTCTATGCAGGTGAATTGGTCGTGCTACTCGGTCCCTCCGGCAGCGGCAAATCCACCCTGCTGAACATCCTCGGTGGGCTGGACACGGCGACCGAGGGAAAGGTGACCTACCACGAACGCGATCTTACCAGCGCGACAGATCGAGAACTGACATCCTATCGCCGCGACTGGGTAGGGTTTGTCTTTCAGTTCTACAACCTCATTCCGAGCCTGACAGCGCGGGAGAACGTCGCCATCGTCACCGAGATCGCCAGAGACCCGATGCGGCCGGAAGACGCACTTGCGCTGGTCGAACTCGGCGACCGCATGGATCACTTCCCGGCTCAGCTTTCGGGGGGGGAGCAGCAGCGCGTAGCCATTGCCCGCGCCATCGCCAAGAATCCAGCGGTGCTCCTCTGCGATGAACCGACGGGCGCGCTCGATTCGAAGACCGGCGTGGTGGTGCTCGCCGCGCTGGAACGGGTCAACCGGGAGTTGGGGACGACGACGGCTGTTATTACGCACAACGTGGCTATCGCTGACATGGCCGACCGCGTGATCCAGCTTCGCGACGGGCGGGTCGTGGATGTTGCCCGCAATGAGCACCGGAAGCCGCCTCAAGAAATTCACTGGTAGCGATGCGCGCCATCAACCATAAACTGCTGCGCGACCTCTGGCACCTGCGGGGGCAGGCCGCTGCCATCGCTCTCGTTATTGCGTGTGGCGTGGCTACCTTCGCGATGTCGTTCAGTACCCTGGATGCGTTGCAGGCCACGCGGGCGGCGTTTTATCAGGACTATCACTTCGCTGAAGTCTTTGCCTCGCTCAAGCGTGCCCCGGAGCATCTGGCAGGTCGCCTCCGCGAGATTCCCGGCATAGATCAGATCGAGACGCGCGTCGTCGCCGCTGCCAATCTGGATGTCGCCGATTATCCTGAGCCGGTGCGAGGTCTGCTCGTCTCAATCCCGGACGACGGGCAGCCTTTGTTGAACCAACTCTACCTGGTTGAAGGGCATTTGCCTACGCCCTACCGCGACAATGAGGTAGTGGTAAATGACGGTTTTGCTGAAGCGCATGGCCTGGGGCCGGGCGACCAACTCTGGGCCGTGATCAACGGACGACGTAAGGCCCTCACCATCGTAGGCATTGCTCGTTCGCCGGAGTATGTCTATCAACTCGCTCCCGGTGCGGTGATCCCCGACTTCGAGCGTTTCGGCATCCTCTGGATGGGGCGCACGCCACTCAGCACGGCCTACGACATGGCTGGTGCTTTCAACGATGTCACTTTTACGCTAACGCTCGGTGCGCAGCAGGAAGAGGTCATCGACCGCCTCGACTTATTACTCGCGCCCTACGGTGGTCTCGGAGCGTACGGACGCGCCGATCAGCAGTCGCATTTCTTTCTGAACGAAGAGTTTCGTCAGCTTAACTCCATGGCGACGGTCTACCCGATCATTTTTCTCGGCGTGGCGGCATTTTTGCTCAACATCGTCATCGGTCGGCTCATCCGGCTCCAGCGGGAGCAGATCGCCCTGCTCAAAGCTTTTGGCTACACCAATCTGGAAGTCGGCCTGCATTATCTAGGCATGGTGAGCCTGATCGTGTTGCTCGGTGTGGGCGTTGGCTTAATGATAGGGGCGTGGCTCGGGCGCAATCTGGCGGCGCTGTACATGGAGTATTATCGCTTTCCTTATCTGGAATACCGGCTGACGCTGGAAGTGCTTTTGATTGCTGTGGTGGTGACGTTGGCAGCAGCGCTCGTAGGGACGCTTTACGCCGTGCGAGCAGCGATGCAATTGCCCCCCGCCGTGGCCATGCGGCCCGAACCACCCCAGGTCTACCGCGAGACGCTCGTCGAACGGCTGGGGGTGCAGCGCTTCCTGGCGCAGCCGACGCGTATGATTATGCGCCACCTCGAACGCCGCCCGGTCAAAGCAATTCTTTCCATCATCGGGATTTCCCTTGGATGTGCTATCGTCGTGATGGGACGCTTTTTCAGCGGAGCCATTGATCACATGGTTGATCTCCAGTTTCGCCTCTCGCAGCGCGACGACCTCACGGTTACGTTTGTGGAGCCGGTCTCCCGCCAGGCGCTGTACGATTTGCAGGGCCTCTACGGCGTCAAGCATGCCGAGCCGTTTCGGTCCGTGCCGGTACGCCTGCGCTTCGAACACCGGAGCTACCGCACGGGCATCCAGGGGCTGCGGTCCGGTGGCGATCTTTTTCGCCTGCTCGACACAGAGAATAAACCTGTTCTGCTCCCTCCGGATGGAATTGTCCTTTCTGAGCAGTTAGGAGAGATTCTGGAGCTTGCCGTCGGCGATATTGTCACGGTAGAAGTGCTCGAAGGCAGCCGACCTGTACGGACGGTACCCGTGGCCCGCTTTGTGCGCCAATACGTCGGTCAGGGGGCGTATATGGAGCTTGATGCCCTCGCCCGGCTTCTGCGCGAAGGTCCTGCGATCTCAGGTGCGTACCTCGCCATTGACGAGCGCTACGAGGATGAGATCTACGACCGGCTGAAAGGCATGCCACGTGTGGCCGGGATCGCCAACCGCAAGAATGTCATCGCCGATTTTTACGAGTTGATGGCCCAGAACTGGCTTATCATGGTGCTTTTTATCACCATCCTCGCCGGGGTCATTGCCTTCAGCGTGGTCTACAACAGCGCCCGGATCGCGCTGTCGGAGCGGGGGCGGGAGTTGGCGAGTCTGCGCGTGCTCGGCTTCACCAAAGGCGAGATCGCCTACATCTTGCTCGGTGAACTGGCGGTGCTGACGCTCGCTGCCATCCCGCTTGGCTTCTTTATGGGCTGGACCTTGAGTTACTATCTGATACAGAACTTGGCGACGGAGTTATTTACGATTCCTATGATCGTCGAGCCCAGCGCGTACTCCTTTGCCGCTGTCATCATCGTCGCCTCGGCGGTGGCTTCCGGCCTAATTATCCGGCGTCGGCTCAACAGGCTGGACCTCATTGCCGTGCTCAAAACGAGAGAATAGATAGATGGACGCAAAGACGCGCAAACGAATTGGATTGATCGCGCTCGCCGTTGTGCTGGTGCTCGTCATCGCATATGGGTTCTGGCCGAAGCCCGAACTCGTCGAGGTGGTCGAGGCGACCCGCGGGCCGCTGGAGGTGACGCTGGAGGAGGAAGGCCAGACGCGGGTCAAGGATCGCTTCGTCATCACCGCCCCCGTTGCCAGCTACGCACAGCGCGTTAATCTGGAGGTTGGAGACGCCGTCGAGAAAGGCGAGACGCTGCTGACACTGGAACCGATGCGCTCGGATGTGCTCGATCCGCGCCGACGGGCCGAGGCGACGGCACGCGTCCAGGCTGCCCAGGCTGCTCTGCGTGCTGCCGAAGAAAACGCCCGTGCTGCCACGACCGATGCTGAACTCGCCGCTGCCGAACGGGCGCGTATTCAGAAACTCTACGAAGTCGGTTCGGCTACGCAGCAGACGCTTGATCAGGCCGAGGCCGCAGCACGGCGGGCGCAGGCTGCACAGCAGTCGGCCGAGGCGGCGGTCGAAGTGGCTCGGTATGATCTGGCCGCAGGCCGCACCGCCTTGGACTATTCAGGAGCCCGCAGTAGCGCCGGGCACGTTCAGGTGGAAGCGCCTGTCGCGGGCCATGTGCTTCGCATCCACCATCAGAGCGAAGGTGTGGTCGGTGCCGGGGAGCCGCTCCTCGAACTGGGCGATCCGCGTGCGCTGGAGGTGGCCATTGATGTGCTCTCTGCCGATGCTGTCGATATCGAGCCTGGCACGCATGTACGTTTCGACCGCTGGGGCGGGGAAGAGGTGCTTGAGGGTGTCGTGCGTGTGGTGGAGCCGACGGCTTTTACCAAAATATCGGCGCTGGGCGTAGAGGAACAGCGCGTGATAGTCATCGCTGATTTCGTCTCGCCCGCCGCCGAATGGACACGCCTCGGCGATGGCTACCGCGTCATCGCTCATTTCATTCTCTGGGAGGGTGAGGACGCGTTGCAGATCCCGACAAGCGCTCTCTTCCGCCATGGCAACGGCTGGGCCGTGTTTGTCATGGAAGATGGAGAGGCCCGGCGGCGTCCCGTCGAAGTCGGTCATCGAAATGGATTAACTGCACAGATCGCAGACGGGCTTACTGAAGGCGAGGCGGTCATTGTCCACCCGAGTGATGAGATCGAAGATGGTGGACAGGTGGAGCCTCGGTGAGCTCGTTGCTGAGGCCCTGTTTGCCGCTTATGCATGACAGGGATCTCCCCACAAGCTGGACCAGCCTTCCCTCACAATTCGGTTCAGGGTCTCCTTGCAAGCCTGTGGTCGTTCAGGCACTATGATAGGGATGTACACCGCTCTCCGGTGGCTCCTCTACACGCTACTGACGACCATGATAAAGGTGATCAAGATGACTGCGAAAGAAGTGATGACCCCGAACGTTTTGACCGTACAGGCCGATTGGCCGCTGGGACGCCTGGCCGAGTTTTTCATTGAGCATGGGATCTCCGGTGCACCGGTGCTGACCGAGCATGGCGCGCTGATTGGCGTAGTCTCCCTGACAGATATCGTGCGTTATACCAGCCTGCCCGAAAAAGAGCCGCCCGCACGCCGGACCCACACGTACTACCTGGGCGAAATGGATCAGTATTATGATGCGGAAGAGATGGCCGCCTTCCGCCTTGAGGAGTCGCAGGCGACCGTGCGGGACATCATGATGCCGACCGTCTTCTGGGTCGATGAAGAAGCGCCGGTCGTAGAGGTCGCCGAGAAGATGATTCGCGGGCGTATCCACCGGCTCTTTGTCGTCCATAAAGAGAGGAAGCACGAGATCCTGGGGATCATCACCGCGCTGGACCTGCTGAAGGGGTGCTATCCCTCTCTGGAGGCTGTGCCCAGGCATGCCGCAGCCTGATAGCGTAGGCATCTACAGAGCGAAGACGTATGGCTACGCAACGTATGAAGCGGATGTGGTTGTTCACTGAGGCAGCCTCCCATTATCAGAAGGAGTTGTGAGATGGAAAGGAAGAGATCCGAAAAGCCCCATGTGGTGGTGGTGGGAGGTGGCTTTGGGGGGCTGGAGGCGGCACTCTCGCTACGTCGCCAGTTGGGCGACCAGGTCCGTTTGACGCTCGTCTCCGACAAAGACGACTTTCTTTTCCGCCCGCATCTGATCTATGTGCCGTTCGGCTTCGAGCCAGAGCAGGCAAAGATTGACCTCGTCGAGATCGCCGCGGCGAAAAATCTCCGGTTCGTCCGCGCGCATGTCCATGCTATTGATCCAGCAAAGAAAACCCTGGAGCTAGATAGCGGTCCGCTGCCTTACGACTACCTGATCCTGGCTACAGGGGCCAGCATTGCGCCCAGTGGCGTGCCGGGGTTGGAGGAGCAGGCGTATGCCGTATGGCGAGAGTCCGACCTTGCGTTGCTGCGTTTGGCTTTCGACCGCCTCCTGCGCAAGGCCGAGCAGGGACAGCAGCAACAGGTGGTGTTTCTGGTGCCGCCGACGAGTCAGTGGGCCGGTCCGCTCTATGAGTTGGCCTTCATGCTGGCGCAGTGGCTCGACTGGAAAGAGGTCCGTGAGGCCGTCTCGATACGCTTTCTGACCCATGAGCAGACCTATATGGGCGCACTCGGCCCACAGCTTCATGAGGCCCTGGTCGAAGAATTTGAGCAGCACGGTATCGATGCTCAGGTCGATCAGGTCGTGAAACGTCTTGACGGCAAAGAGCTGGTCATAGAAAGTGATGAACGGATTGCTTCCGACCTGCTAATTGTCTCGCCCACGTATCAGGCGGCGGTCACCTGGGAGGCGCTGCCCACCGATGCGGATGGCTTCCTGCGCACGGAGCTAAAGACGCGCCAGGTGATAGGTCACGATGCTATCTATGCGGTTGGAGATGGTTCGGATTATCCCGTCAAACAAGCCTTTCTGGCGCTCTTGCAGGCCGATGCTGCTGTTGAGCACCTGGCAGCTTGGCTGTTGGGTACTCAGCCAGATTTTGTGTTCGAGCCATCAAGCCTGTGGATGATGGAGCAGTTTGGGCAAGCCCTCTTTGCGCAGGTCCCGCTGGGATCGGATGAGGAGGCGGAGCAGGAGAGCCATATTGAGTCGGTGCCACCGGGATTGCACCAACGTGTGGCGCTACGGGCGCATCTGCCGTGGCAGGCGCGCACCAACAACCCCCTCTACGCAGGGCTCCTCTGGAAGGGCACCCGGACCGGCCGAAACCTGCTCCTGTACCTGATGAAGCGAGAAGAACAATGACCTGTTGAAGTGGATGAATAAGCGGTCCACTTGTAAGGAATTTTCCCACGACAGACGCCGACCCCGCCGCACGCAG
>DATGCC010000163.1:0-3266 GCA_035312345.1 Rhodothermales bacterium | reverse complement strand
CGGTCGCCGCCACACCTCCGGCAAGGAATGCCTGCCCATGAGCATCACTCTCGGCAGCTTGCTGCATCGCCTGGAACGCGAGCGCGATAGCGACACGCGCTTTGCCTTTGTCATGGCGAGCACGAATGGGCCCTGCCGTCTTGGCTGCTACCGCATACTGTTCAAGGCAGTGCTGGAAAAGCTGGGCTGGTCCGATCGCGTGCGTGTTTGGGCGCCCAATGACGAGGCATACTTCGAAGGATTGTCGCCGGGCACGGCGGCGCTCATCGTCACCGGCATCGTTGCGATAGACATGCTCCTCGAGGGTCTTCACGACACGCGGCCGCGCGAGCGAAGCCGAGGCGCGGCGCAGGCAATATACGATGACTGCGAACGCGCTCTGCTACGCCGGATCGAATCCGTCGACCAGAGCCGCTTGAGCGTCTCGTCCGTCCTTTGGGAGGTCTCCTCTGGGCGGCTATTCGGCTGTGCCAATATCCTCAAATCCGCTGCCCGTCGATACGCCGAGGTCAGAACGGCGCGGGCCATGCCCACCGTGATGGTGGTCGGCGAGATCTACGTGCGGGCCGATCCCTTCGCCAATGACTTCATTGTCGAAAAGCTGGAACGTCGCGGTCTGCAGGTGCGCTTCGCCCCGGTCACGGAGTGGCTGGAATACACGGACTACCTAAACCGCGTCGAACTGGGTGCAAACGGTCTTGGCGACCGGCTGAGCAGGCGGATCCAGGCGCGGATACACAACAGTGCCTACAACATCATGGCCCGTGCACTCGGCTGGCCCGCGCGCACCCGCGCGACCGACAGTCTCGAGGCTGCAGCACCCTATATTCGTAAGGACCTCATCGGTGAGGCTGTGCTCACCGTCGGCGGGCCGGTGCACGAGTGGCGCCACTCGCTGATCGACGGTGTGGTCAACGTGGGCCCCCTGGAATGCATGCCGAGCAAGATTGCCGAGGCGCAGTTGTTCTGCGTTGGTGAGCAAGAGGGGCTTCCCTCGCTGACGATCTCCTACAACGGCGACCCGGTGAACCCCGAGGTGATCGATACCTTCGCCTTCGAAATGCACAGACGCTTTCGTCTTAAGCAAAGGCAAATAGCCTAGGCGTTTCCGACGCGATGTCAGACCGTTGCGAACCCGCCCCCGAATGGCCGGACTGGGAGGTTAGGCCGACAAATGACACCACCCCGCCAAGGCGGAGGAGCGGTTCTCTCTGAAAGGGCAATCGTCTGGTGAACTTTCATTAGAGGTTGAAGTAGTGTTGGATCGGAGGCGTGGGCGGAGGCGAAGCCGCAGCGGCGGCACACGCAAGCTTAGTCCCACCCTTCACGGAATAAGGGCGTCAGGCCATCAGCCGAACCATGGTTAAGCGCTGAAACGTGGAGGCTGGTCCCGCGTGACGGGAGGGACGGCGGCTTGTCTCGACGTAAAGACTTGGCTACTGTGTTTTCTCATGTAATGGCCGTAGGGACAGTCGTTCCAAGCCGCAATGTGTCCATTGATGCAAGATGATGACGGCAATGTTGGACAGTCCCGAAAGTCTGTTATCGCCGCTGAAAAAGCGGCAGGGGATCCTTTGGGCATTCATCGAATATTCGGATTGCAGTCCCTCGTCGTTTTCACGCGTCTTATCCGCGACACCGGCGACGTCGCTTTTCAACAGGAGGTACCTTGGCCGCTGACGTTCCCGTTCTCATCTTTGGCGCGCCGCGCTCGGGTACCTCGCTGCTGAGCAGGCTAATTGATGCGCATTCGCGAATATCAGTTCCCTTCGAGTCGCATCTCTTTAATCAGTGGCTGCCCCGCTTGGAAGCCTATGGCGATCTATCGGACCAAGTCTGCCAGGAGCGGCTGGTTAGGGATATAATCCGCTTAGGCGTTGTTCGGGACTGGGATCCCAGGCCGGACCCGGTCGAAGTCATGGAATTGGTACGCGGCCCCGGTTTTGGGCCGATCGCCAGGGCCGTCATGGAGTGGGCGGCTCGAAAAGCAGGCAAGCCCCGCTGGGGTGAGAAGACACCACATCACACGCTGCTGCATCAGGAGGTGCTGGCGGCCTGGCCGGATGCGCAAGTGGTAATGATCGAGCGCGATCCGCGTGCCGTGGCCCTGTCATGGAAAGAGGCGCGCTTCCACGGCAACCATGTGCTGCCCTTCGCCAAAGCCTGGGTGCGTCATGCGCAGGCATTCGACGAGATCGAGCAGAGCCTGCCGCCAGATCGCCGAATTAAGATCACTTACGAAGCGCTGGTGCGTGATCCCGAAGGCCAGCTCGAACGGCTGATGACATTCCTGGGGGAAGAGTTCGAGCCAAAGCAGCTCGAATTTCACCGGCAGGGCGCCGATTATCGGACCGACAAACGCAATCTGGCGCGGTTGAAGACCCCAATCTCGGTCAGCGGAGTCGACCGCTGGCAAACGGATTTGTCGGATCACGAAATCCGGCTGGTGGAAACGATCTGCGGCGAGGCAATGGTCGCGCGCGGCTACGAACTGACCCGGTGCAACGCAAAGCCCATGTCGGATGTGCGTATCACCTTCGCACGTTACGTGGAATACCCCGTGCAGCGCTTTCTGGGTGCGTTCAAGAACGCGAGAGGCTTCATCTTTCTTGGTCGCGACCTTCAGTGGAAGATCGAAAATATGCTCGCCGACCTTTCTCTTCGCATGCACGTGAAGAAGCGGTACTGAGCCGCCACCGGGTCATCGGGAGCGAGGGTGGCGTCAACGCTGTCAAGTAGAACTCACAGCGGAAACTCGGGCTGGGTGTCTCTGCGATTGGGCACCAGTGTGCTGTCAAACCAGTGCGAACCAGTCTCCGAATGCCTCGATTTGGGACAGCTTATGCCGCCAACTGTCGCCACTCAGCCAGGGCAGTTGCGCGGTTCTCTTTGAAGTCTGATCGTCGAGTGAGGTGTCGTTCAAGATTGAAAAGGATGTAGGTCGAGGCATGGGCCGAGGCGAACTTCTGCAGGGTCTTGGTATCCCGGAAGCGGGCCATGCCCCCTTCCTTCGTCGGAAGGGCTGGTGGGAGTTTTCAGCTCGGTTGTTCAACCAACGGCCACAGACTTGCAACGCTGCAATGCCGATGTCTTTCAGTGCGGCACCATAGGACCGCAGCCGATCCGTCATGATCGCCTAGGGTCGGCCGTCGTGCTTTACTAGTCGTTTCAGAAACTTGAGCGCAGCCTTGCGGTCGCGCTGCTTGGTGGCCATAACCTCGAGACCTTTCCCCTCGTGGTCGACAGCACGCCACAGATAGAACATC
>DATGCC010000162.1:0-2033 GCA_035312345.1 Rhodothermales bacterium | reverse complement strand
AAGGGCCGAGGCGCTGGCGGTTGGTCAGGTAGAGCACCTGTCCGTTGCTGGTGCCACCGAGCATGATTTTCTTGCAGTCCGACGCGGTGTAGAGATCGGTGATAGGAATGTCGGCTCGTGCTTCGGTCAGATTTTCGCAATCGATCCAGCCCAGCAAATCCCGCTCGAAAGCAGAGATCGTTTCATCACCCCGCGTGTCCCAACCTCCACCGGCACCCGCCATCAGTACATAGCCGACCGCATTGGTACCTCGCCGCGTGCGATTGCTGGCTTGCGGCACATCGTTTTCGGTGATGGCCGGGATGTGGTTGAAGAAGGGTAACCAGAGGTCATGCCCCAATTCATGCGCCATCATACGGACATGGTAGCGCTGCGGGATGATGTTGCCCGCCGTGCGATGCATGACGATGGAGCCCGACCTGCGCCAGTCAACCTGGATGCCATCGTATCGGAGCGTATCCCGGCCGGGTGGACGGCCTGCCGTGATGCCGCCGCCGCATCGGGCGTCGAGGCAGGAGATACCGGTGAAGGTGATCCGCTTGGCATCCAGTTGGGAGTCGCGCCGGATGACCAGGAACAGATAGTCGAACAAGCCATCGCCATTGTGATCGTAGCGGCTGAAGTCGAACCCTGAGGTGTCGAGGCGGTCCAGTATTTCGGCGGTGAGGTAGCCGTAGCCTCCGTTCGGTCGATGGTAGGCGGCTTCCGGGTGCAGGCTCACCAGCACCGAGTCGTACACCTCCCCGTAGATCACAAAATGCCCCATCGACTGCTGATAGAAATAGGCCGTCAGTGTGCTATCCACAAAGGGCGGCTCGGGCGATGGGGCAAGGAGCGCATTGGCAAAGGAAGGCAGGGCGTGCGGGTCCTCAAAGAGCGGCCATGCCCGCTGAAAAACATTCGGGTCGCCCGGTTCGTCGTCATCTCTAAATTTGGTGAAGACGACGAGGGCATGCAGCGTATCCGCATACGGTGTTGCCAGGAGGGAAGCACTGCCCGTGGAGCCTACCACCGTGCGTTGGGGTTGAGCATGACAAAGCAGTATACCTCCACATGCACTTGCAAGCATTAAGAAGACAAGCAACAGGAGACGCATGGGTACGCAGTCAGCGAAAGGAGATACATTGGTGCTGCACAGTTGACGACCAAATGACACCCACGTACCTTTTGATCCATCCGCAGTTTTCCTACTGATACGCATGATGCCCCTGACACAAGATGCAATTGCCATTTTCGACGCCGCTGTGGCAGGCGTGCAGCCGCATTCGCTATTGAAACAGGTGACGGTTGAGGAAGCGGTGGGCTCGTCGCTAGCAAGGTACCACCGTGTGGTCGTCGTCGGTGCGGGCAAAGCGTCTATGGCGATGGCGGGAGCGGTGGAGGAGTGGATGAGGAGACCAGTGGATGAGGGCCTGGTCGTGGTGCCGCACGGCTACCGGCACTCCTTGCCTGAGTCAGCGCGGCGACCGCGCACGATTGAAGTCGTAGAGGCCGGGCATCCCAAGCCGGATCCTGCGGGGGTGAGCGCCACGCGACGGGTGCTCGACCTGGCTCAGTCCTGTACGAAGAAGGACTTGCTCCTTGTACTGCTCTCAGGCGGTGGCTCGTCGCTGTGGCCTGCGTTTGCAGATGCCATTCCCCTGGAGGCAGGGCGGCAGGTCTTTGTGCTGTTGCTGCACAGCGGTGCGGATATCCACGAGACCAACACCGTCCGCAAGCATCTGTCTCGTATCAGTGGCGGACAACTGGTAGCCGTGGCGGCTCCGGCAACGGTGCGTGCCCTTGTGCTCTCCGATGTTGTGGGCGACGACCTTTCCGTCATTGCCAGCGGCCCGACGGTGCCGGATGGGTCTACATTTGACGAAGCGGTGGCTGTGTTGCGAAAGTACGCGCTTTGGGAGCGAATCCCTGGAGTGGTTCGTCAGCATCTAGAGGCAGGTCAGCGGGGCGAAGTTGCCGAAACGCCGGGACGAGAGAGTCGCATTTTCAACCAAGCCTATACACGCCTCATCGGCAGCAACCGTGATGCCCTG
>DATGCC010000161.1:0-2194 GCA_035312345.1 Rhodothermales bacterium | reverse complement strand
CGGGGGGAGCACAGCAATGGCAACTACGGCTGGTTTGGTAGTGGTACGGTGGGGGCAGGCGGAATAAGCAGCAATGGGAACATCGGCTATGTCGGTCACACGGACTTTGCAACATGGGGTCGTCACAGCAGCGGTAACAAGGGATACATCGGCAGCAGCGACTATGGGGTCTATGGGGAGAGCAACGACGGGGGGCATGGCTACATCGGCGGCGGTGGCTTTGGTGTCGTCGGAGAGAGCAGCACTGGTCACAGAGGTCTAGTTGGCGGCCCGCTTTATGGTGTGCGGGGAGACCATACTAGTGGCAACGTGGGTCTCTTAGGTACGCTTGGTGCCGGTGTACGTGGCTCCACTGTGAACGACTATGCTGGCATCTTCACCGGCGATGTGCTGGTCAACGGTACCCTTTCAAAGAGTGGTGGCTCGTTCAAGATCGACCACCCGCTGGATCCGGCGAACAAGACCCTCTCGCACAGCTTCGTCGAGAGCCCGGACATGATGAACGTCTACAACGGCAACGTCACCACCGACGAGGGCGGGGAGGCCGTCGTGACGCTGCCGGATTACTTCGAGGCGCTCAACCGCGACTTCCGCTACCAGCTTACGACGATTGGCGGCTTCGCGCCCGTCTACATCGCGGAGGAAATTTCAGGTAATACGTTCAAGATCGCAGGGGGGACGCCAGGGATGAAGGTCTCGTGGCAAGTGACAGGCATCCGGCAGGACGCCTGGGCCGAGGCCAACCGCATCGTCGTCGAAGAGGACAAACCGGCGAAAGAGCGCGGCTTCTACCTCCACCCGAAGCTCTTCGGTGAGCCAGAGGAGCGCAGCGTCGAGTGGGCACGAGACCCGGAGATAATGCGCGAATTGCAAGCGATGACTGCTCGTCTCAAAGATGACCGCTCGCCCCGGTAATCCTAGCCCCTCTTTCCGCTACACCCAACCACGATAAAGCCATGACACGCTTGCTGATGTTACTAGCGCTGCTGCTTCTGGTTACAACACCGGCCCTGGCGCAGGAGACCTTCACCTTCCAGGGCCGTCTCACCACGCCCGAGGGCACCCCCGTCTCCGACGGCTCGCATTCGGTCCGCTTCCAACTCTTCGACCACGAGACGGGCGGCTCGCCCCGATGGGGTGAAGCCAACGCTGTCACAACCGACGAGGGTGTCTTCTCCGTCGTGCTCGGCACCGTGAACACGCTCAACCTCAACGTCTTCGACGAGACGCCCTACCTGCTCTTGATTGTCGATAACGAGGCGATGGAGCCACGGGTGCTGCTCACGGCGGTGCCCTTTGCGATGAAGAGCTATCGGCTCGACGAGCAGGCGCTTCATGCGGGGGACAACGTCTCGATCCGGCGTCGGACGGACGGCTCGTTGGAGATCGAGGCGACGGGCGGCGGTGGGGGCACCGGGGGCCTGACGAGCGTGTCGACCGATGGGACGATGGAGGGTGATGGCACCTCGTCGAATCCACTCGGACTTGCCAATGGCTCGGTGACGGGCGCGAAGCTGGCGAATGGCGCGTTGGTAGCGGGGCAGAACGTGGCGGTCATACGGCAAGGGAATGGAGCCTTTGAGGTTTCCGCGACGGGCGGCGGTGGGGGCCTGACGCAGGTGGAGAGCGATGCCACGCTCGTAGGGGAGGGCACCACCGGCAGTCCGCTGGCGGTTCAGGTGCCACTCGTATTGATGAACCCCGGCAACGGCACCGTGCTGGAGGCGCACAACGGCACGGGCACCCTGGGACACCTCGGCGGCAGCGAGTCAGGGGCGTATGGCGAGAGCAGCCAGGGGCATAGGGGGTTGCTCGGCGGCGAGTACTCTGGCGTGTTTGGTTTGCACAGTAGCGGCAACATCGGCGAGTTGGGCCTCAGTAACTATGGAGCCTACGGGTTCAGCAACACGACGGCAGGGGTCTACGGGGCGCACAACAACGGTACTTCTGGCTACCTCGGGGGCAGCGTCTTTGGGGTCTATGGAGTGCACAGCAGTAGCGGCAACTCGGGCGCGCTCGGCACACCGTCCTACGCCGGACTCTTCAACGGCGATGTCTGGGTCACCGGTACGCTTTCAAAGGGCGGTGGCTCGTTCAAGATCGACCATCCACTCGATCCAGCGAACAAGTACCTCGCGCACAGCTTCGTCGAAAGCCCGGACATGATGAACGTCTACAACGGTAATGTCACCAC
>DATGCC010000160.1:0-2205 GCA_035312345.1 Rhodothermales bacterium | reverse complement strand
TGATAAGCCTGGTGGCGGCTGGCGATGGCGAGCTGTTCCTCGGTCATGTCCACGCCGATGACCCGGCCGTTGGGGCCTACCAGCTGGCTGAGCACGTAGACGTCGCGCCCGGAGCCGCAGCCCAGGTCGAGCACGGTGCAGCCGTCGAGCGCCAGCGGAATGGGCGAGCCGCAGCCGTAGAAGCGGTCCAGAATCTCGTCGTCGATCTCAGCGAGGATATCGCGGAGGTGGCGTGGCATCGCGTCGGGCGTGCAGCAGGCACTGGTTTTGAGATCCGCAGTGCCTTGGAGAACAGTGCCATAATACTCGCGGACGGCGTCAAGCGTGGAAGGAACGACTTGCATGGAATGCTTGCGATTAGAGAGATAAAGTCGAGAAGCACTGATCGACACGAGGGTGCAGCCCGACTGACGTCAGTAAAATTGCGTATCGCAGATCGCAAATCGATGCGCGGCGTGCTATTTTGTGCCCTCACCCGCCCAAATATTACACATGAAACCCATTATCCTTTTTCTCTGCCTCTGCTGGTTTGGTCTGACCGGATGCACCGATCCTGATCCAGCACCCGATACGACGGAGCAAGCTGCCACCGAAGAACCCGAAGCGGTCTCTCTCCTCGGCGAACCACTCTACCGCCAGAATTTCCCGCCGGAGCAGCGGGCCAAGCTGGAAGCCAACCTCGACACGGCCCTCACCAACTACGAGCAGAACCCGAACGATGTCGAAAACGTCATCTGGCTCGGGCGACGGCAGGCCTACTTGTGGCGCTATCAGGAAGCCATTGACACGTTTTCCGAAGGCATCGCGCAGTTTCCCGACGAGCCGAAGCTGTACCGCCACCGGGGCCATCGCTACATCACTGTGCGCAACTTCGACCGGGCCGTAGCGGACTTGCAGCACGCCGCCGACCTGATCGAAGGCACGGAGGATGAAATCGAACCCGATGGGGCCCCCAACCCGGCGGGCATCCCGACGAGCACGCTGCACACCAACATCTGGTACCACCTCGGCCTCGCGCATTACCTGATGGGCAACTACGAGGACGCACTCGCTGCGTATCAGCAGTGCCTCGCAGCTTCCACCAACGACGACATGCGTGTGGCGACGCTCGATTGGCTCTACATGACGCTCCACCGTCTGGACCGACCCGAAGAGGCGCAGACGCTACTTACTTCGATCCACGCCGACATGGAATTGTTGGAGAGCTTCGCCTACCACCACCGCCTGCTGATGTACAAGGGCGAGATCCCGCCGGATTCGCTGCTCCACGCCGACCCCACCGCCGACGACCGGGCGCTGCAACTCGCCACGCAGGGCTACGGCGTGGGCAACTGGTACCTCGCCAACGGCGATTCCGCAAAGGCCGAAGCCATCTTCCGCGAGGTCATCGACGGTTCCTACTGGCCTGCCTTTGGCTACATCGCCGCCGAGTCGGATTTGCAGCGGATGGAGTGAGTTTGATAAAGGGAGGATCTATCGATGCTAGAATAGGGCAGACAGCTTGCCACTGCGTATGCCTCCCTTATTCATTACAAAGGTGGCTCTGCAGATTGTCTCATTGCTCGGGCTTTCATGAAAACGAACGTAGCCAAAATAGTCAGCGGGTCGTTTTTATTGCTCCGCAGTCTCTTCTGGACGATGCTCTTGCCAGGCACGGTCACCCTCTACATTCCTTACCTGATCGTCACCCGCTGGTATCCTACCATGCTCGGTCCCTGGAATGTGGTGCAGCTACTGAGCCTGATTCCGATTGTACTGGGTGCAGCGATTCTGCTACATTGCATCTGGGGTTTTGCAGTGATTGGCCGGGCTACCCTTTCCCCGCTGGATGCTCCCCGGCATCTGGTCGTTCAAGGATTGTATCGGTATGTAAGGAACCCCATGTATGTGGGCGTGCTGATGATCCTGATAGGGGAAGCTTTATTGTTTATCTCCGTTCCGCTGATCGTATATGCGATGGGTTTCTTTGCGTTGGTCAACCTCTTCATCATTTTCTACGAAGAACCAACCCTGCGCCGCCAGTTTGGGGCTTCCTACGAGCGCTACTGCCATGCGGTGGGACGGTGGTTACCGGGGCGACCGTTTAATGAGGCTGACGGTGCCGCTGAGGCCGATTTGTAGCGAATGGAGGAGGAACGGTGCGTCTTCTTTTCGAGTGGAATGATCAGCGCACAGTCACCAAGCAGGAGCGCAGAGATGATGAAC
>DATGCC010000159.1:0-3841 GCA_035312345.1 Rhodothermales bacterium | reverse complement strand
GCCCCGTCCGCCGTACGTCGTGGCCTTTCATCAGCCAGAGATCCTGTGCCCTGGCTGTATTTGTCAGCGTTAGGCCAATCAAGATGAGGCAAAAGGCTATGCTAGGCGAAGAGGTCATCTCATAGGCCGAGCGTGTGCAGGAACGTGCCGAGTAGATTGGTGTCGGTCAGATCTGCATGGTGCAAAAAGGTCTCATCCAGATCCGCCCAGCGCAAGTCAGCTCCGCTGAGGTTGATGCCCTGGATGTCGGCATCCTGAAAGCAGGTACCGGTAAGATGCGCGTGAGAAAGGTTGGTACTGATGAGGTGAGCACGGTCCAGCACGGCCCAACTCAGATCGGCGTGGGAGAGGTTGGCGAGGTGCAGGGCGGCACCCGCGCAATCGGCCCCGCTCAGGCTGGCCCGGTGGAGCACGGCGCTGTGGAGGTTGGCTCCGCATAGGTCTGCACCGATGAGGCTGGCGGCGGTCAGGTTGGCCCCGAAGAGATTGGCCCCGCGCAGGTTGGCCCAGTTGAATGTAGCACCGCGTAGGTCGGCAAAGCGCAGGTTGGCTCCTTCCAGTTCAGCCCTGGCGTAGTTGGCTCCGGGGCAGTGCATGCCCTCCAGGTTGACCTTGTGCAAGATGGTTTCGCGGAAATCGGCCTGGACGAGCAGGGCGCGGCGCAGGTCGGCCCCGGTCATGTCGGCGTGCTGAAAGTCGGCTCCGGTCAGCGTGGTGTCTTCGAGCGTGGCCCCGCGCAGGTCGGCACGGCGCAGGCGAGCCCAGTGCAGCTCAGCGTGGCGCAGGTCGGCCTCGGTCAGTGTGGCGCTTTGCAATAGCGCACCCCGTAGGTCCGCGTGAGACAGGTTGGCCCCGGTCAGGTCGGCCTGTCGGAAGTCTGCACCAGCGCATACGGGCACGACCTGCGGATGCTGGGCACGCCAGTCGTTCCACACCGCTACGCCCTGCCGCAAGATGTCGATATGGGAATGAGTCGCCATGGGAGAAAGGGGCCACGACTATTTTATGTACATACGGGAATTGCCCGTTCTAATGCAATGCTTTGTGCAAGAGAAGGTGCCTTAGAGGCTGTTTTGATTTGTGATTTCTGGTTACGCGAGCGCTATCGCGGCGTCTTCGGCCCCGCTTTCTCGGCCCGTAGCCCAGCTACGCGCCTCCAAAGTCGTGACCAAATCCATCCACGATATCATCTGCTCGCCGGCGAACTGAAAATCAAAACGGCCTTTAATTCACTGTAATTCGTATGGAGATAATCACGGTAAGCCTTATCTTTTACCATCCGCTTTCCACCATCGACCGTCTGCTATGTCCATCACCTTCGGCGTTATTGTTTTCCCTGGCTCCAACTGCGATCACGATGCCTATCACGTCGCCAAGCATGTGTTAGAACAGGAGGCCCGGTTCATCTGGCATAAGGAAAGCCATCTCGGCGAGGTAGACGTGGTGATCGTACCCGGCGGCTTCTCCTATGGCGATTACCTGCGCTCCGGGGCTATCGCCCGGTTCTCGCCGATTATGGAGGATGTCGTGCGCTTCGCCAACGAAGGCGGGCTGGTCATCGGCATCTGCAATGGCTTTCAGGTGTTGTGCGAAAGCGGTTTGTTGCCCGGTGCCCTGCTGCGCAACGAATCGCTCCGGTTTGCCTGCCAGTGGACCCATCTGCGCACGGAAAATACTGATACGCCGTTCACTGGTGCGCTGCAGGAAGGGCAAGTCATCCAGGTCCCTATTGCGCACGGTGAGGGTAACTACTTCGCCGAGGATGCCGTGCTGAACCAACTCGAAGCCAACAATCAGGTCGTTTTCCGCTACTGCGATGCAAGCGGCACCATCACGCCGGACGCCAATCCCAATGGCTCGGCGCGCAATATCGCGGGCATCGTCAATGAAGGGCGCAATGTGCTCGGCATGATGCCGCACCCGGAACGTTGCGCCGAAACCATCCTTGGCAGCGACGATGGCGCGCTTATCTTCCGCTCTCTCGTCGATCACTTCGTTCCCGAGCACGCTTTGTAGGGAAGCGGGAAGGGCCAGGAGGGAAGAGGGGCTGGGGAAAAGGAGAAGGGCAGAGCCATCCTTGAAGTAGAGCACCCGTAGGGACGGACCCATGTGACCGTCCTCTGTGCCCGTAGCGACCGTTATTCTTCCCGTTGCAACTCGATCCGTAAAAGAATCAGTTCTAACACCTCCTCGGGGTCGGCTTCTACGCCGGAAAGGTTGAGCGAGAGCGGGGTGAAGCCAAGCGCTGTGTTGGCCTTTGTGATTTTCTGCTTGAGGGGTGAGAGGCGCTGGAGGTAGTCGTCTGTATTGCGAAGCTCCAGACAGATGAAGGCGTTGCGGTTGACGGATGCCGCGTAAGCATCTTCGATATCGCTCCAGGCAATGAGGCCCACCCCCAGCATCCGGTCGGTGATGCCGCGCTCGTCCATGACGATGCGCGGGCGGTTGTCGAAAAGCTGGCGGAGAAAAACGGCGACGCAAGCTCCGAAGAAAAGCACACACAGCCAGGCAATCCAGGCAGCTTCGGTGTCACCGGTCAGAAGGATAAAGAGACCACCTGCGACAAAGACGAGGCCAATGGCGAGGAACACCACATACTGCTTGCGCGAGTTGCGAAGGATGACAGTTTGCATGGCCTGGCTCACAGAATGAACACGACGCCAATGGCCGTCGCCAGCGTCAGCACCATGCCAGGAAGGATGACTTTGCGTAGCTCCTTCGAGCCTGCGCTCAGGACGATGCCGCCTTTTACGAGCGTGTTGGAGGCTGCTGCCAGCACAATGGCCCTTGCCGCCGTGTTCAGCGACAATTCTTCGCCCCCTTGACTCAACTCAGCCATCGACAGCGTGATGGCATCTACGTCGGCGAGGCCAGAGGCAATGCTGGAAATATAGATGCCCGTGCTGCCAAAGTAGAGCTTTGCGGCATTGGCAGCCAGCAGAATGACCGCGTAGAGCAATCCGAATTTCAGCGCGGGGCCCAGCTCGAATGGGTTTTTGAAGTCGTCCGGCTCTTCCTGCTTTTCTGGATTCTGCGAAAAGTAGAGGTAGCCGCAGTAGGCAAAGCTCACGAGGGTGGCCGCCGTCATCGGGATCCAGACGATGGCGAGGAGCGGGCGGTTGAGCGCAGCGACTTCTACCATCACGCGCACGAACATCACGCTCCAGGCCAGCAAAATCGCCAGCGCAAACGGCTTGGCGAGTTTCTGCACATCGCGGCTCCGCTGCGAGAAGCTGAGCGTGACCGCTGTGCTGGACGCCAGCCCGCCCAGCAATCCCGTTAAGCCAACCCCGCGCCGGGCACCCACAATCTTAATAAGCACATAGCCGAGGAAGCTGATGCCGGAAATGAACACGACCATCAGCCAGATTTTGTACGGCACCAGCACATCGAAGGGCGGAGGCCCGAAGCTCTCGCGGGGCAACACAGGAAGGATGATGAGCGAGATGACCGCAAACTTCAGTGTCGCATAGACATCCTCACGGGTGATGTTTTCGGCCAGCGACTGTGTCTGTATCTTGATGGCAAGCAACACGGCGGTCGTCACGCCAAGCGCCGCCGCCAGCGCCAATTCTTCCCAGAAGCACAGCGCGCCCGCCAGGACGGTAAGCAATGCGGCGATCTCCGTGGTAATGCCGATCCCACCCTGCTTCGCGCCCATGAGATAAGCCGTACCGACCAGCGCGCCGATGACGACGAAGATGGCGACGAACACAAACACCGATGCGGCCAGCTCAGCGATGAAGGCAGCCGTACAGCCGAGCAGGCTTAACAGCGCAAACGTGCGCGCCCCGGCAAAGAGTTCTTCCTCCTCGGTCTCCGCATCGTCCGTGCGATAGGC
>DATGCC010000158.1:0-12077 GCA_035312345.1 Rhodothermales bacterium | reverse complement strand
TAGGCCACTGATCGGCCTGCTCGTTCTCCTGTTTACCTGCTTTCTGATCCCGCAAAGCGCGTCTGCGCAGGGTGTTACCACCGCTGCCATGAGTGGCTTTGTGACGGACGAGGCTGGCGAGGCCCTACCAGGTGCGACCATTCAGGCCCGTCATGTACCGACGGGCACCGAATATGCCGCCATCACCCGCGCCAATGGAGCCTATAACATCTTCAACATGCGCGTCGGCGGCCCCTATACCGTAACGGCCCGGTTCGTCGGGTTCGAACCACAAGAGCAACCAGATATCTTCCTCCGGCTCGGCGAGACCTCCCGGATCGACTTTCAGTTGGCGGTGCAGAATGTCGAGTTGGACGAGATCCAGGTGACAGCCGAGTTGGACGCTGTGCTGAACCCGGACCGCACCGGAGCCGCCACCTCCGTCGATCCCGACCAGGTCACCCGTATGCCCTCGATCAAGCGCTCGACGCGCGACCTGACGCGGCTCGACCCGCGCAGCGACGGTAACTTCAGCTTCGGCGGACGCAACTGGCTCTTCAACAACGTCTCGCTCGATGGCTCTTATTTCAATAACCCCTTCGGTCTTGACGACCCGGCTCCCGGCGGTCAGACCGGAGCCGAGCCGGTGCCGTTTGATGCCGTGGAACAGGTGCAGGTCTCCGTCGCGCCGTTCGATGTGCGCGAGGGCGGCTTCACCGGAGCCAACATCAACACCGTCACCAAGAGCGGAACGAACGAGTTCAAAGCCTCGGCCTACAGCTACTTCCGCAACGAGAGCTTGCAGGGCAACACCGTCAGCGGCACCGAGGTCGTCGCCAACCCGGACCTTTCGTTCAACCAGTCGGGCCTGACGCTGAGCGGGCCGATCATCAAGGACAAGCTGTTCTTTTTCGCCAATGGCGAACTCGAACGCCGCGACGATCCGGGCACCAACTTCGCCGCCAGCACAGGCGGCGGCGCGGGGCCGGGCGTTTCGCGGGTGGAGGCCAGCGTGCTGAACCAGATCCGGCAGCGCATGATCAATGCGTACAACTACGACCCAGGCGCTTTCGAAGACTACATCAACGAGACGAACAACAACAAGCTGCTCGCCAAGCTGAACTGGAACATCAGCACTGCGCACAACCTCTCGTTCCGCTACAACTACCTCGACGCCGAGCGCGACCTGCCGCCGCATCCGTTTGCGCTCAGCTTCAACGGCACGGGGCGCGGGCCGAACCAGAACAGCCTGCCATACCAGAACGCCGGTTACACCATCAACAACAAGCTGCATTCGTTCGCGCTGGAGGTCAACAGCCGGGGCTCGGCGTGGGCCAACCGCTTCTTTGCCAGCTACAACCGCTTCCGCGACTTCCGCACGCCCAACAGCGAGCCGTTCCCGACCATCGAGATCGGCGAAGACGGGGTGACCTACACCACCGTGGGGCACGAGCCGTTTTCGATCCACAACATCCTAGATCAGAACGTTTTCCAGATCACCAATAACTTCACCTACTTCCGAGGCCGCCATGTGCTGACGGGCGGCGTCAACTTCGAGACGTTCTCGTTCTTCAACTCGTTCAACATCTTCCGCCACGGCCTCTTCGGCTTCGGCTTTGCCCCGACGACGTTTGCTTCGGTGGATGCGTTCATGGCAGCAACCGATCCGAACAACCCCGATCAGATCGATTTCCGCAGCTTCATCACGCCGGAATCGGCTCCGTTCAAGGGCGAGGACATTTCGGTCGGGCAACTCGGCGTCTATGCGCAGGACGAGTTTCTCTTCTCGCCCCAGTTCAACGTCACGCTCGGCCTCCGCGTCGATTTCCCGATCTACTTCACCGATCCCGTGGACAACCCGTTCTCACGCGGACTAACGGCGCTCGACGAAAACGACAACCCCGAAACGGTGGACCAGAGCGTGCTGCCGGATCCCACGCCGCTGCTTTCGCCGCGCCTCGGCTTCAACTGGGATGTAACGGGCGACCGCTCGACGCAGGTGCGCGGCGGGACGGGCATCTTCACGGGACGAATCCCGTTCGTGTGGTACGGCAACGCCATCTCGAACCCCGGCAACAACCCGAACCTTTTTCCCAACATCCCGCTGGATCAGGTGCCGGAAGACCAAATGACGCAGGACAACTCGATCCTCCAGACGGCCTTCGACGTGAACGCGCTGGACCCGGATTTCGTGTGGCCGCAGGTCTGGAACACCGACCTCGCCATCGACCAGCAACTGCCGTGGGACCTGCTCGGCACGCTGGAGGTGATCTACGGCAAAGACCTCAACGCCATCTACATCCGCAACGCCGACCTCGCGGCTCCGGTCCGCACGCTACCCATCGACGGGCGGCGCTACTTCGGCGCAGATCAGGGAGCCAACGAGTTGAACTCCGACGGCGGTGCCGGTATCTATGTGCTCGACAACACCGACGAAGGCTACAACCTGAATGTCACAGCGCAACTCCGCAAATTCTTCGAGTTCGGCCTGAGCACCAGCCTCTCGTATAGCTTTACGGAGGCCAAGAACCAGATGAAATCGACCGAGATTGCCAGCGCGCTGTGGCAGGAAATCGCGGTGCAGGGCGACCCGAACAACCCGGACCTGAGCTACTCCGAGTTCGGCCACCGCAACCGCATCGTGGGCACGGCCAACTACCGCCATTCGTGGTCGGAGCGTTTTGCTACCAGCTTCGGCCTGTTTCTGGAGGTGGCCGATGGCAACCAGTTCTCCGGTGCGGGCGGCAATCGCTACTCGTTCACCTACTCCGGCGATGTCAACGGCGACGGCTCGGCCGCCAACGACCTGATTTATATCCCCAGCGACCAGAGCGAGATTAACTTTGCGCCCTTCACCGATGGCAGTGGCAACACGGTCTCGGCGCAGGAGCAGTGGGACCGCTTCAACGCTTTCATTGAGCAGGACGACTACCTGAGCGCCCATCGGGGTGAGATTGCCGAGCGCTTCGGCGCACTGAACCCGTGGTACAGCAACATCGACCTGCGCATCTTGCAGGACGTGGTCTTCAACGTCAGTGGCAAGCGCCAGACCGTCCAGCTCAGCCTCGACATCCTGAACGTGGCGAACCTGCTGAACTCGGACTGGGGCGTGCGCCAGGTGGCCAGCGCCGCCGCCACCTCGCCGCTGACCTTTACGGGTGCGTTCAACAACAATGGTGCACCCCTCTTCAACTTCACCGGCCCCAGCGCAACGTTCATCGACGACCCTGGCATCCTCTCGCGCTGGCGAATGCAGTTCGGCATCAAGTATTTGTTCAATTAAAACGTGAACACGTGAAACAGGAGGGTGCCCTGCCTAAACGGTGATAGCATTCCCCTCACGTTTCACGTTTACTACGTGAATCTGCGATTTCACGCATCACACTCTATGTCCGTCACCCGCCTGCACAACATCCCCGGCTTCTCGATTGATCGCGTGGCTGCTGCTGCGGGAAACGATCCCGACGTGGTGCGGCTGGAGAATCTGGACACCGACCTCGCGCCGCCACCGGAGGCCGTTGCGGCTACGAAGGCCGCCATCGGGCAGGACGACGAGAACAGCTATCTGCCTTTCACCGGAAAAGCTGCTTTGCGGGCGGCGGTCGCGGACAGGCTGGCGCGTCAAACGAGTTCTGCCTATGCCGCCGAGGATGTCGTCATCACCTGCGGCGGCACTGAGGGCATGTTCGACGCCCTCCTCGCCACCACCGACCCCGGCGACGAGGTCATCCTGACCGATCCAACCTACGCGGGCATGATCTACCGCGTGCGGCTGGCAGGAGCCGTGCCGCGGCTCGTCCCGTTTGTGTTGCACGATGGCTCTTGGCGGCTCGACCTGGATGCCTTGCGTGAAGCCCTTACGGATCGCACCCGCGCCGTCTTTCTCATGAATCCGTCGATGCCATCGGGTGCGGTGCTGAACGAAGCAGAATGGGCAGCCGTAGCAGCTCTCTGCGAGCAACACGATCTCTGGCTGCTCTATAACGCCGCGATGGAACGGATTGTGTTTGATGGCCTCCCGGTGCTGCACCCGGCAACGTTACCCGGCATGGCGGAACGAACGATCACCATCGGCTCCGTCTCGAAAGAATACCGGATGATTGGCTGGCGCATCGGGTGGGTGGCGGGGTCTCGGTCTATCATGGATGATATCGCCCGCGTACATATCTACAATGTCGTCACGCCCACCGGCATCGCGCAGGCCGGGGCACTGGCGGCCTTGCGAACACCGGAAGCCGACTTTGCCAACTGTGTTGCTACGTGGCAAAAGCGGCGGGATGTAATCAATGAACAGTTGCACGACTGGCCGGTCATCTCGGCGGCGGGCGGATGGAGCCAACTGCTGGATGTCGGCGCGTTGGGCCTCGACTCATTTACAGCTTCCAGGCGGATGCTCGAACACGGCCAAATTGCCGCCACCCCCATGCGCGACTGGGGCGAACGCAACAGCGACCAGTTTGTCCGGCTCGTCTTCAGCAACGAACCGGCCGACCGTCTCGCCACGCTCCGTGAACGAATAACCCGCGCTCTATCATGACATGTACCAAATCATGACACGCACCAAATCATGACCCGCGCCGACCTCATCCGAACGCTACTCCGCTCACGGACGCTCTACCTGCTGACGGGCATCCTGCTCATCGGGGTGTTGCTCACCTCCTGGGTTGACACTATCGGCGATCCGGCAGCGGTGTGGGAACGCTTTGGCCTGCTCGCGCCTGCCATCTCGATCCCGCTGCACGCCATCGTCGCCATCGCACCGCTGCTGCCGTCCGACCTGATGAGCGTCGCCAACGGAACGGTCTACGGTTTCTGGCTGGGTGCGCTGCTGAGTTGGATCGGGTGGTACCTTGCCTCGTTCGTGCAGTTCGGCATCGGACGCTCGTTGCGAAACGACTTTGATGTGGCGAAGTGGATGGCGCGGTCGCCCGCGTGGCTACAGCGGTTTCCCGTAACCCATCCCGTTTTTCTGATTGGCGCACGTTTTATGCCGTATGCGGGCGGGCACCTCTCTACGCTCGTGCCGGGCGCGCTGGGCGTGACGTTAGGCCGGTTCGCGTGGTGTACGGCCATCGCCATCGTGCCACCCTCGCTGGTGATGGCAGGCATTGGGGCGGGGTTGCTGATGTTGTAGCGGACGGACCCATGGGTCCGCCCCTACGGGTGCCTGGATTGAGGGTAGGTGATAACTCAGCCCATTCTTATTTCCATCCCCTCTTCCCTTTTGGCTCCTCCCTCTTCCCTCATCACTGCTTTGCTTTCAACTGCTTCAGCATTTCTACGGCGTTGTCGTTGTTCGGGTTGAGCACCAACGATTGTTGATATAGGGCAATGGCGCGCTCCGGCTCCCCTTTTTTCATGTACGCCTCGGCCAGGCTGTCGAACGCATTGGACGATTGCGGATACATTTCGGTGTTGAGACGAAAGATGGCGATGGCTTCGTCGATCTTGTCCTCGCCCAGCAGTTGGTAGCCGAGGTTGTTCAGCGTGTTCACGCGGAAGTCGTAGGCAAACCCATCGCCGTAGCGCTCCCGCAGGGTGTGATAGCGTGCTATGGCCGCGTCCACATCTTCTGCGACGATCACCCGGTTCAGGTCTTCTTCGAGGGTGATCGGTAGCGCATTGCCCCGGTGGCAGGTGATGCAGGTAACGCCAATGCGTACCTCTGCCGGACGGTCGATCTCGGCCAGATCCTCCCCGTTGATCCGCCGCACCATCTTCATCATCGTGCGGGTGATCTCTTTGGTCTCCTTGGCGTCGGAGGCAAAGTCCAGATCGCTGAACCGGGGGCCTTTGCTGTCGTCGTGGCAATGCTCACACCGCACCCCAAGCGCCTGCGTGAAGCCCTGCATCACAGCGCGCAGTTCGGGTCCACTGATGTCTTCGGGCAAGACGGTCAGGTTTTCGCGTTCGGCATCCCACGAAAAGCGCTGGGCGAACAGGGGTGGGACGGCACAGGCTGCAATGAGCAGCACGAGCAGGCTTGCTTGGACGAGCTTAAGACACGGCGTAGCGGTTGCTTGCATAGAGCACCTCCATCAGGAAGAGATGAGAATGGGTAACAACGTGCTCTACGCTACGCAAAAAGGGCTTCGCCGTCAAGACCTTTTCTAGGGCCGCGTGGTGACGCGCTCCAGGCGAGGCCAGAGGTTTTCGTTCCAGTACGGCGTGCGCAACTCTTCGACGAGCGTCATGTTATAGCGACCCGTAGCGCTTTCCACTTTTAGGAGCAGGCGGAGCGGGTCGGTGCCGCGCCAGTAGGTCTCACTCTCGTCCGTCTCTTCACCGATGAGCGAGGGCACCGGCGTGTCGTACATCACCACGATCCGCTCGGCCTCTGTAGATCCACTTTCCAGATCCATCGTGTCGGTGCCATCCAGACGGGCGCGGGCCTGCACATAATCACCCTCGGGCAGAACGATAGAAAAGAGGTGTTCGTCCTTCTCAGCAAAATCGAGGCCCCGGATAAGCACGGGAATGGCCTCAACAGGATAGGCATGAGCCTGGTAATCGAACGACCCGGCGCTGTTACCATAGTCGTCGCTGCGCATGAGGTGATCCACGGTGCCATCCGGCTGAAAAGCCAGTTCGCGGTAGCGGTTGGAGCACCAGTCGAAGCTCGTAAACGATGCTTTGAGCGGCGTCAGATCAGCCTGCGCAGCGTTGATGACGTAGTTGCGCTTGTACTGGTACGATCCACTCTCAAACTCGTAGAACAGCGCATATTTGAAGGCGGAAACAGCCTCCTCCGCATCCGCCCGCGCCTTTGCCATAGCCGCCGGGTCAAAGTCGTGCTTGACCAGGTAGGTTCCGACGAGAAACGATTGCTCGGCCTCTTCCCCATACTGATTCTGCGTTCTTTCGATCTGGTAGAACGCGACCTCGGCCTGCCCGTCGTTCCAGGCATCACCTGTCAAAAAGGCTGTATCCGTGATGGGCTCGGTGGCCTCTTGCGGCGGAGCCGAGCGGGCATCACAACCCACAAGGATTAACGGTGTAGCAAGCAAAGCGAGAAGAAGCAGAAACCGGATCATGGCAGCCACCTGAAGCTAAAGCAACATGTCGTGTTTGCTTTTTCTACCAGACAGCGACAGGAACGATTCCTTTTTACGAAAGGGGGAAAGGGTGAATGGGAGCAGACAAGAAGCTCCCATTCACCCTTTCCCCCTTTCCTATCCTCAACCGCGGGCCAGATCGATGATGGCTTCTAGGGCGCGCGGATCGTCGGATTCGCTGAGCCAGAAAATGGCCTGCTTGCGGACCTTCAGCTTCGGATGCGTCCTGGCAATCTTGATGAGCATCGGCACGGCCTTCTCGTCTGGCAGTTGGGAGATGGCAAAGACGGCCTGCTTCTGAATTTCGGTGTCCGGGCTGTCGTCCACAAGGTCGCCGAGGGCTTCGGCGGCGCGTTCGGAAGCCCGCTGACCGAGCCAGAAAACAGCTTTCTCAGCGACCTCGCCGCGCTCGTTACGGGCAAGATCGATGAGAATGTCGGTGGCTTCGGGTAACTCGGTCTGGCTGATGCCGAATACCGCCTGCTCACGCACATCCTCCGAGCGATCCGTGCGAGCCGTGCGAACGAGTAGATCGAGCGCCATCTTATCGTCTTGCTGACCGAGCCAGAACGCCGCCTGCTCTCGCACCTCATCGTCCGCATCACCCGTCAGGATGTCGGAAAGAATGGGGACGAGCTTGCCGGTCGATTCGTGCATTGCAATGGCGCTGACGGCGTCTTCTTGCACATCTACGTCACGGGCTCGGGCATATTGCTGCTGCACCAGCGCAAGGCTTTCGTCGTCACCGGCCCCTTCCAGCCACAGCAAGGGCTTGCCTTCCAGATCGACATACCCTGACAGGTTTGAGACGTCGATTTCAATGGGCTCCGATCCATTCGCCCCGAACTCGAAAAGCATCGCGACCTCTTTGACCACGATCCGATCCGAGCCTTTGCGGTCACGGTCATAGGGGCCATAGGCAGGCTTTTCGTTATAGATCAGTTCGTGCAGGCTCGTCCGCTGTACCCGTGTGGACCACGAGCCGATGAACGAGTTCTCGCGCATCCGCCGCTGGATGCTGTAGCCGATCCAGAAGCCATTCTGCGAGGCCGTGCGGCCCTCCTCCATCGCCCATGCCCATTTCTGCGTGAGCGCCTCCGAGGGCTGCGGGTGCCGAATGACGGGCTGGGCCTGTGCAGTACCTATCCAGCCAAGCAACAGTACGAGGCTTGCTAGCAGGGTGCGCTTACGTGCGTGAACCTTCGGTTTCATGGGATTATGTGCCTTTATAGTGTGGAAGCCGATTTTAGCAACGGTGCTCAATTCTTCTCAACGAGTTCCAGCAGCGCATCATAGACACGCGGGTCGTCTTTCTGGCCGAGCCAGAACACGGCCTTCTTGCGGATTTCTGTCGGCGCATCAGACCGGGCAATGTTGATAAGGGCAGGCACGCTTTTCTCGTTCGGAAACTGGGAATAGGCAAAAATGACCTGTTCCTTGGTTTCCAGATCGATATCTGAGGCAAGCAACTCATCAAAGAAGGTTTGCACGGTCTCACTGTCTTTCTGACCAAGCCAGAAGATGGCCTTCTGCCGCAGTTCCGGGTCCTCGTGCGTCCGGGCGGCGTTGATGAGCAGCGGCACGCCCTCATCATCAGGCCGCTGCGAGTAGGCAAAGATGATTTGCTCCTGTACCACTGGATCGTCGCTCTGGGCCGCGATGGTTTCTAACGCCGCCAGGGCCTCGGCACTGCCCTTCTGCCCCAACCAGAACAGTGCCTGCTTCCGAATCTCTCCACGCTGATGCGTCTGGGCCAGATCGGCCAGCAACGGAATGCTCTCAGCCTCGGGCCGTTGCGACAGCGCAAACAGCGCCTGCTTCTGCATCTCGACATCCGCTTCGGCCTGCGCCATGACCATGCCAGGCATCAGCAGGACAAGGCAGATAAAGAAGCTGGCAATACGGGTGCTCGTAAACATGAATGTATCCTCCAATTTGAAAGGGTTTAGGATTACTTGCGGTTACTGGTTACTGGTTTAACCGAGAACGCCAAACCAGTAACCAGCGCTTCAATTGCTGCCTTTCAGGATTTCCAGCAGGATTTCCTGAGCAGCCGGGGTGCCGATCTGGCCGAGGGCCGTGACGGCGGCTTTTTTGACCCGCACATCGCTATCCGTGCGAGCTACCTTGCCCAGTACAGCCACAGCAGCTTCGTTCTCCGTGTTGCCAAGTGCCTGGATGGCAAACCGGCGCATGTCGGGGTTTTTTTCATCTTGCACGATGGAAGACAGCGCATCGACAGCCTCTTTGCTGTCTTCATTGCCGATGGCATAGAGCGCGGCCTTGCGCACCTCCGCGTGCTTCGCCTGTCGCAGCACCTCCAACATGGCTTTCGGGATTTCGCTGTCGCGGAGGTTGTTGCCGAGAGCATAGACCGCACTCTTGGCAAGTTCGGTGTCAGACTCGTTGATCGCTGTCGCCCGCAAAAACTCCTGGGCTTGACCTCCATCGGTGTTGCCAATAGCGTAGAGTGCGGCTTTGCGCACCTCTCTCGTTTTTGAGGCTTCGAAAATACTCTGGAGCGCCTGGGCGGCTTCGTCACCATCGACGTTGCCGATGGCATAAACAGCGGCTTTTTGCAGTTCGGTGTCTCCATCACGGGCAGCGGCGGTACGCAATACAGACAGGGACGCCGCCCCGTCGTGGTTGCCAATTGCATAGAGTGCGGCTTTGCGCACCTCGGTGCTGCGGGCGTTTTGCAACACACTTTCGAGCGCCTGAATCACGTTGCTACCGTCCATGTTGCCAAGCGCATAGGCCGCCGCCTTGGCGAGTTCGGTGTTAGCATCAGTGCGTGCTACTTCGGCCAGAAAGGTCATCATGTCTGACCGATCCATGTTGCCGAGCGCATAGAGCGCGGACTTGCGTACCTCCGTATCGGCATCTGACTTGATGATCTGCTGAAGCGCCGTGGCAGCTTCCTTTTCGTCTCGGTTGCCAAGCGCATAGACGGCATTTTTGCGCACACTTGACGACGCATCTGTCCGTGCGATCTCGGCGAGTTTGGGAATGACACGGGGCGTGTCGAAATCACCGAGGATGTAGACGATCTTGCCGCGAATGTTGGTGTTGTTGCTGTTGTCGAAAAGATTGAGGATCGCCGAAAGCGCCTGTTCATCGCCGATGTTTTGCAACGCATACAGTGCTGTAAGCGCGACTTCCTCATCTTCGTTTTTCTGAAAAGAGCGGATGATTGCCCCATACTCGGGCTTGCCTGCCCGCACGAGTTGCTGGCCGAGTTGCACCATGTTGGTCCGCGCATCATCGGCCCACTTGCTGCGCCCGTAGGCATCAACGAACTGCTGATAGCAGCGGAACGTCTGCTCGGCTCCATTGCCCAGCTTGTCGCGGACATAGCAGCGCCAATACTGCGCATCGTCGGCCCAATCGCTTTCGCCAAACTGGCGGATGACGGTTTGCAGCTTATCGGCGGCGGCGGCCCAGCTTTCGTCAAGCACGAGGTCGTAGGCCTCCTGGTAGGTACTGGCAGCGCGGTCCTGCGCCCTGGCCTGCTGCGGTGCAAACAAAGCCAGTATCAGCAACAGGCTACAGCCTCTCAAAATCGGGCATTTATGTAGTTTATGCATCTTCTTTATAGGTTATTGGGAATAAGGAAAGAGGAATGGAAACAGCTTTGGTTCAGTGTGCTACTTTTCCCATTTCCTCATTCTCATTTTCGATTACAAATCAGTGGTATCTGGCAGCAAGCGTTGGTCTACAGCCGGTTCTACTGAGCCCTCCTCTTGCTGCATTTCGGACAGGTTGATCTTGAGCAACAGCCCCCGCCGATCCACGCTGCTTTTGACCATCTCGATGGCAGGCACATCATAGCCCGATTCCAGGTTGGCGATCTGCATCAGGGTCACTTCGAGGTCGTCAATCAACGCACGCAGGCGTTGCTGGTCGGCTTCGGAGAGATCTTCTTTGAGCGTACTGGCTTCCTGCACCAGCTCGCGGGCTACTTCTTGCTTACGTGGCAGGTTAAGCATCGCGGCGTCATCCGCTTGATCTGAATCCAGATTGACCACGCCCAGCAACAACACCTTGGAGCGCTCCAGATAACGGCTGGTCCGCGCTTCCAGCGAAGCTGCCTGCACCGGCACGTCTTCCACGGTAGGATCGTCGGCTAAGATGGGCGCTTGCGTGGCCGGGCTAAACACAAGCCAACCGAGCCACACGCCAACCAACAGCAGCCCAACAGCCGCTGCCAGTTGCATGGGCCACGCGGGTTGTACCAGCGCCATCAGGTTGAGCCGTCCCTGCTCCTTCCACCAGCGCGCCCAGCGGCTCGTCACCGGCTCTGGGTATGGATCCTGCTCCATGCGGGCGACGAGGTGGTCGTAGTAGCCGTCCCAGAAGGCAGGTTCGGGTTCGGGATGCGTGCGCAAGGCGGTAAAGTCGAGCGTTGCCTGATACGCACGGACCTCTTCGGCACAGGCAGGGCAGCGTTTGAGATGCGCGTCCAACCGCGTACGGTCTTCCTCACCTAACTCGCCAAAGAGCAAGTCGGCAATCAAGGGTTCATAGGTTCGACACTCGTTCATAACACGCTTATTCATAACGGCGTAGAGGTTAGCTTGACAATCCCAGGTCCTCTCGATAGAAGTCGAGCGTGGTTCGTAGTTTTTTTACCGCACGAAAAAGCAGGCTTTTGACCGTTCCCTCAGCCACATCCATCACCGCAGCCACTTCCTTGATCGAGTGATCCTGGTAGTGCCGCAGGACGAAGGCCGAGCGCTCGCGGGGCGAGAGTTGTTCCAAGGCTGCATCCACATGCTGCTGCATCGTGCTTGCCTCCACCCCCTGGTCGGGGCGGGGCGTCGAACCGTCGGACGTTGTGTAGCTAAAGTCGTCCCACAGTTGCCGGAACCGCAGCGCCTTCTTGCGCCGCTTGTTCAGGTACGTGTTCACAGTGATGCGGTACAGCCAGGAATACATCTGCGCGTCCCCTCGAAAATCCGACATCGCCCGATACGCCTTGATGAAAACCTCCTGCGAGAGATCCTCGGCGTCGTGATGACTGCCCGTCAGGTCGTAGGCCAG
>DATGCC010000157.1:0-12346 GCA_035312345.1 Rhodothermales bacterium | reverse complement strand
GAAGGCATTGAGTAAGGCTTCGATACGCGTTACCGCCGTCAGCGGCAGGGCAATGTAGACGTAGTCAATGGGATGGGTTTCGCTGGCCTTATCCACCAGGGCAATGGCGTCGTCGACGGTGCCTATGACATCCGGGTCATCGGGTTTGTTGTCATCCAGAAAACCGACGACCTCGAAGCCCATCCATGGGTAAAGCTGGAACGAGCGCGCCAGCCGCCGCCCCGTCACCCCGGCCCCCACGATCAGCACCCGCTTGAGGTTTTTGCCCTGCTGCCGCGCCCGCCGCAGATAGAAATACAGCACGATGCGTAGCCCAATCATCAACAGAGGTGTGAGCACCCCGAAGATGAGGATGGTCAGGCGCGAGACGTAAAAGGCTCGGTAGAACGACAACGCCGCCGTCATCACCAGCAGTTCCAGCGCCACGGCTTTGGCGACGCTGAAGACGAGCCGCGTCAGCCGCTGTGCCCGGTCCGGTACGTAGAGGCCCGAGATCCAGAAAACGAACGTCGAGCCGATAAGAATCCAGGGCAGAAATGTCAGGTAGCGCTCCAGCGGCACCCACTCGGGTAAAGGCACCGGCCATGCAGCGAACACCTCGAAGCGCAGGTAATAGGCCACCACCCACCCGATGGCGACGAGGAGGAAGTCGGCGAAAAACAGCAGGCGTTGAAAAAAGCGACTCTGCTCTTGTAACATAACGGATTAGCGGAGTTGTGAAACCGTCACAAGAAGTCGTAGCCGTACTGTCTATATCGACGAAGGGTTCTGATGAGGGGCAGGTTTCCAGATACAATCGACTCAATATAGGCATTCCTGAAGCCTTCGTCTTTGAACGTTTGGGCAAACTTGACGCCAGCAGATGTAACGACCTCTTTCCTGTGATAGAGCATGATCCTACCTACCCTATACCTGGCTGCACCTTCGTTGTAACAAATAATTCCTGGGTGTATCTAAAGGATGACAGTTGCCGAATGTGTGCTCGGCCTGCACCGATTTTCTCATCCAACTACGTAGGTTCTCATGAAATTCCTGGACGGTCTTGCCCCGATAGCCCACTGGTTCCTGCGTATTGCTTTAGCCGGGGTCTTCCTCTATCACGGCCTCACCAAGTTTCCGAATCTGGCAGGCACGGCTGAATTCCTCGGCATGCCGCTCTTCGTCGCTGGTCTGCTCGCTGCTGCCGAAACACTGGCGGGCCTCCTGATTCTCCTCGGCGGCTTTCTGAAAGACTGGATGACGCGCCTCGCCGGGTTGATCATCGCGGTGGTGATGATCGGAGCCATCTTCAAGGTACACCTGGCGAATGGCTGGAGCTTCATGAATAACGGCATGGAGTTTCAATTCACCCTGACGATGCTCGGCTTCTACTTCCTCACTGTCGGCAACCGCCCCCACAGCACTGCCACGGCTTGAGGTTCAAGGTTACAGGTTTGGTTGCTAAAGAGAAACCTGTAACCTGCAGCGAAGCAACCTGCAAACCAATTATCCAAACCGCACGGCCAGCCGCTCGGCAATATGCTCGCCCACGTTGAGCGCGGCGGTAGCGGCGGGCGAGGCGGCGTTGAGGACGTTGACGACGCGCTCGGTTTCCTGAATCAGAAAGTCCTGTACCATCTCGCCGCTTGGTGTGAGGGCTTGCGCCCGTACACCCGCACGAGGCTTTTCGAGGTCGTCGAGCATGACTTCGGGAATGAGATGCCGAAGCGCTTTGAGGTAATACCGCTTGCTCATCGACTGTCTAATTTCCTGTATCCCTTTCTGCCAGTGCCGCCGGGCAAGGCGCATGAAGCCACGATACCGCGCAATTTCGGCCAGTTCGCGCCAGTGAATGATGCCAAGCGTATAGCCTTCGCGGGCAAAGGCCAGCACCGCACTCGGCCCACACTCCACGCGCCCGTCGATCATGCGGGTAAAGTGAACACCGAGAAAGGGGAAGGCAGGATCAGGCACCGGGTAGATGAGGTTGCGACACAGGTGCCGGGCCTCCGGCTTTAGCTCGAAATACTCGCCGCGAAACGGGACGACCTGCACCTCGGTTGGCTGCCCGCTCATCTGCGCTACCCGGTCCGCATACAACCCGGCACAGTTGACCACGTAGCGCGCCGCCACCTCGCCTGCTGCTGTCTCCAGCACGATGCCCTCGGCAGTCGGTTCCATGCCAGACACACCAGCACTTGTCAAGATTGTATGCTCCTTTTGGCGGATGATCTCGGCCAGCCGCCTGCTCACGCCCACATAATCGACGATCCCGGCTTCTGGCACATAGATGGCCTCCACGCCAACGGCGTGCGGCTCTAGTTCGCGCAACCGCTCTGGCCCGATCAATTCGCACGCGACGCGATTTTCCTGTCCACGCTGGTAGATGGCATGAAGACGCGGGCGTTCGTCTTCGTTGACGGCCACGATCACCTTGCCACACATGTCGTAGACCACGCCCTCGCGCTCGCAGAACGCGACCAGCCGCCGCTTGCCCTCCCGGCAGTTCTCTGCCTTGAGCGAGCCTGGCGCATAATAGATACCGGAATGAATAACACCGGAATTGCGCCCTGTCTGGTGCGTGGCGAGGTCGGCTTCCTTTTCGAGCACCACCAGTGATTGCGCCGGATACTGCTGCGCAAGATGATAGGCTGTCGCCAGACCTACTATGCCGCCCCCGATGATGGCTACGTCGTACTGCATGAGGTTCGCAGGTTATGGTTCAGCGTTCAAGGTTCAAAGTTCAAGGTTGAAAACAAGAAACCTTGAACTTTGAACCTTGAACCTACAACTCATTTCGCAGCCGTCAGCATAATTTCGACACGCGCGTCGCGGGGCAAACGGGCCACCTGCACAGCAGCACGGGCAGGCGGCGACTTGGTAAAATAGGTGGCATAGACCTCATTCATCGCGCTGTAATCGCCTAAATCTGCGAGGAACACCTGGGCCTGCACCACATCATTCAGTGTGAACCCGGCGGCTTCCAGCACGGCTTTCTGGTTGTCCAACGCCCGCCGCGTCTCAGCTTCAATGCCGCCTTCGACGAGTTGGCCCGTGGCAGGGTCGAGACCGATCTGCCCGGCGCAATAGAGCGTGTTGCCTACCCGGACGGCCTGGCTATACGGCCCGATGGCGGCAGGCGCGCCATCGGTGGCGATGACTTCACGGGTAGCGGCTTGTTCCTCCATCGCGGTCGTGTCCGATTCGGGAGCTTCGGCGGCAGCGCAACCGGCAAGGAGCAATAGCAAAAAAGCGAGGCGCATAGGAATATAGAGAGTTGGTGACGTGCTTTTCGAGGACCGAAGATAGCAGATAGAGGATCGAAAAGCACGTCTGTGCGACCCATTACTCGTGCCGTAAGGAATGGACTGGATTGGTCAATGCCGCACGAACAGATTGATACCCGACTGACAGCACCGCCACAACTACAGCTGCTGCACCTGCCAGCAAAAAGACTGTCCAGGAAAGGTCAATGCGAAATGCAAAATCCTCCAGCCAGCGTTGTGCCGCCACATAGGCCGCAGGCACCGCGATCACAAAAGCCAAAGCAACGAGCTTGAGAAAGTCCTTCGTCAACAGGACCACGATGCCGGAGATCGTCGCGCCGAGCACCTTGCGAATGCCAATTTCTTTCGTTCGTTGCGCTGCGGTGAACGCCGCCAGCCCGAGTAGCCCCAAGCAGGCAATCAGAATGGCAAGCCCTGCGAAGAGCCCAAAGATTTTGGCCGTGCGCTGTTCACTTTCGTAGAGTTGCGTCAGTTCATCGGTTAAAAAGCTAAACTCGAATGGCATGGCCGTGCCCGTTTCTTGCCAGGTTGCCTCCAGCACATCCAGCGTCGCCGGGATATCACCACCGGCCAAGCGGAGCGCGATGGTCCACGCTTGTCCGCTCCGGTTTTGCAACATCATCAGCGGCTCGATTTTTTGATGCAGACTCTGGAAGTGAAAGTCTGGCACAACGCCGACGATAACTTTTCCTCTTTCTATTTCCTCACCGATAGCATCTTCTGGTACCTTCCATTGCATTGCCTTCATCGTAGCCTCGTTGATGAGGGCTTCTAGCTGTCGTCCTTCTGCAATGTCCTTGCTGATATTACGCCCGGCAAGTAAGGGGATTTTCATTGTCTCCAGAAAATCGGCATCAATGGCAGGCGTGATGATGTTTAGGGTCGGACCATCTTTGCCGAAAGGCTTAGAACTTAAACGTATACCTTGAAATCTCGTCTCACCAGGCACTGCAAAGCTTGCTGTAGCTTGGAGCACATTCGCCTGCTGCAGAAACCCTTCCTTGAGCACGTCTGGTTGCTGAGCCAGCAACGGGTCTGTGACTGTCACAACTAGAACCTGCTCGGCATCGAAACCCAATTTCTTATGCTGCATAAAGTCAAGTTGCCGCAGGATGACGATGGTGCTGATTAGAAGCACGATGGACGCTGCAAACTGGAAAACGACCAGCACCCGCCGCAGTGCCACCCCCGAATGCCCCGATGGCAGCCGTCCTCGTAGCACCTCGACCGGCTGAAACTTGGACAGAAACAGCGCCGGATAGCTGCCTGCTACCAGACCAACGAGCACGATAATTCCAGCCACCATGCCCAGAAATACAAGGTTGCCCCGCCAGGCGAGGGTCACATCTGTTTCCGCCAGCGTGTTGAATGTGGGCAACGCGAGGACCAGTAAGAGTAGCGCCAACGGCAAGGCTAGCAACGTTAACAACAGTGTCTCCAACAGAAACTGCCGCATAATCTGCCCCCGGTGTGCCCCTACTACTTTGCGCACGCCGATCTCTTGCGTCCGCCTGATCGAACGGGCAGTGGCGAGGTTCATATAATTGGCGCAGGCAATCAGCAAGATCACCAGTGCGATGGCTGAGAGCAAATACACATACTGTTTGTCACCCTGCCGTTCAGCATAAATCTCAGAGAAATGAATGTCACGGAGCGGTTCCAGGCGTATATCTTCAACATTCTCCCTACCGTCCACTTTCCGCACATGGGTTAGCACACGCCCAGCAACAGATTCCAGATCGGCATCGGGTGCTAAGAGTGCATACATGAAATTCCCACAATTGAGACACCCTTTACTCTCTAATGACGAATAGGACAACGCCAGATCAAACGTGAAATGCGTATTCTTTGGCACATCAGCCATCAGCCCTGTGATTTCAAAGAGCTGATCTTCGCCTATAAATCGAATGGGCAGTGTCTTCCCCACCGGATTCTCCTTTCCGAAGAGCCGCTCCGCCAGCGAGCGGGTAATGACGGCCGTGTTAGGGCGATCCAGCACCGACGCGGGATTCCCCTGCTGCAGATGGAAGGAGAAGATGTTAAACAGGTTCGACTCGGCACACAGCATGTCGATATCCGGATACACCTCATCCAGCAATTGAATACGATCCGTTCCGCATCTAGTAATTTTCGTCGCGTCTACTACGTCGATGTAGTTGCCTCGCATTTCGGCAATGGGGTCACCAGAAATATGGCTCTGCCAGCTTTTTTCACCGAAGCCGCTGTAACCAACAATGCGGTAGATGCGGTCTCCCTTCTCATGGTAGGTATCGAAGCTGTACTCATGCTGGAGGTAGAGAAAGACGAGCAGAAAACAGGCGATGCCGACGGCCAGACCGACGAGGTTGATGGTTGCGTAGCCGGCATGCCGCCGCAGGTTGCGCAAGGCAAGCGTCAGATAATTTCTCAGCATGGTATCGGGGAAAATTGAGGATGACGGCTACAAAGAATGTAGAAGCTGTGGCCTTTTCATCATTCATAATTCCTTGTTCTACACTCGCCATTCGCATTTCTTATTGGGTTCACGCCTCTGGCAACCCGTTTTTGATTACCTCCTCCATGGCATCAGCAAAGCGGTCGAGTTCTTCGAGCGTGGTGTAGACACTCGGCGTCACGCGGATGCCCTCGAACTCGGGGTGTATGATGGGTACGACGATGATGCGATGCTGCTTCCACAGGTGATTGGATAGTGCAACGGTATCGACGCCTTCAATCTGCACGGTGCCGATGGCACAGGACATCCCCGGCTTAAGGCTCGTGTGGAGGCGCACGCGGTCATGCTCCAGCAGCCGCTCGGCCCAGTAGCGCGTCAGGTAGCGCAGGCGTGCGTCCTTGCGCTCGGCCCCGATGCCCTGGTGGAACGTAAGCGCCTCGGCAATGGCGATGTAGTTGGCCGCCGGGTGCGTGCCGATCTCCTCAAACTTGCGGATATCGTCGTCCATGCGCTCTGGGGCCGCCATCATGGGCCAGAGGTCAGCGATTTTGTCGCGGCGGACGTAGAGCAGGCCGGTGCCATGCGGTGCGAAGAGCCATTTGTGCAGGCTGCTGGCGTAATAGTCGCAATCCAGGTCGGCGTGTTTGAAGGCGAAATGGGCGTAGGCGTGCGCCCCGTCCACAATGACCGGGATGCCCTTCGCCCGCGCCATCTGCACCACCTTCTTGACCGGCAGAATCTGACCCGTGATATTGACGATGTGGCACATCAGAATCAGCCGCGTCTTGGGTGTGATATGCTGCTCGAACAGCCGCACCACCTCGTCGGGATCTTCGGCAGGAATCGGCAGGGAAAACTGCACCATCTTAATCCCGTTGCGGCGCTCGCGCTGTTTGAAGGTCGTGATCATGCGCCCGTAGTCGTGCGTCGTGGTAAGCACTTCGTCGCCGGGCTCCAGGTCAAAGCCAAGCTGGCAGATCTGCAAGCCTTCGGAAGCGTTGCGCGTCAGGGCGATCTCTTCGGCGTCGCAGCCAAATGACCGGGCGAGGCGCTGCCGTACGCCCTCGCGCTGCGGCTCCAGGATCTGCCACATCGTGTACGTCGGCGCTTCGTTCGAGTAATCGAGGTGGCGCTTCATGGCCTCCTGCACAATCGCTGGAGCCGGACTAACACCGCCGTTGTTGAGGTTGATAAGACTGCGATCCACGGTGAACGCCTGCTGTACCTCCAGCCAGAACGACTCGTCGCGGGCAATTTCGGCGGGCGCACCGGTGGTGTGAGCCAGCACCTCCATGAGCCGGGGCAGTGCTGTGGGCTGAAAGGTGGCAGTAGCAAGAGCGGCAGCAGCAGGACGCCCTACGGCTCCGAAAAATTGACGGCGCGTAACCATAACGGTGGGGGATTTTCGATTGACGATTTTCGATTTTGGATGTGTAGCTACGATGCTACCTTATCCAAAGCCGCTTTCTCAAAATCTAACTATTTTTCGCTCCGATGCAAACCGGCGGCGCAACCCGTGCGGATTCTGCTCGTTGGTGCAACAACCACATCCCTTCTTCCTTGCTGATCATATGCTAAAACACGCGATGGTTTGGCTGCTCCTGCCCCTGTGCAGTGTGCTCTTCCTGGGGCTCTCCATGGGGTGTGCTGAGGCAGGAGGTAGCAATCCGCACCCTCCTGTCGCCCAGATCAAGATCCAATCCGTTACCTTCGACGCGGTACGGCGGCCCTCGCCGGGGGCACTCGAACACCTGCGCGACATGGGCGTGACGCACCTCACGCTGATCTCCTTCGGCTGGCAGGCCGGGCACGATGTCCCGGAGGTGCAGTTGCACAACGAGGCCCGCTGGTTCAGCGAAGGCGACGCAGGCATCCGCTCGCTCGCGCACGAAGCCGATTCACTGGGCCTGTCGATCATTCTCAAGCCGCATATCTGGGTACGCATGGAAGGTGAGGAGGGGCTGGCCCGTCACCGGATCGCCTTCGACACCGAAGAAAAGTGGCGACAGTGGGAAGACCATTACCACCGCTTCATGATGCACTACGCCCACCTCGCGCAGGAAATCGATGCGCCCGTGCTGGTCATTGGAACGGAACTGGCGAACCCAGTGCGCACGCGGCCCGACTTCTTCCGCCACCTCATCGCCGACATCCGCAATGTCTACGATGGCAAGCTCACCTACGCAGCAAACTGGTGGGAGGACTACGAGCATGTGTCCTTCTGGGACGCCCTCGACTACATCGGTGTGCAGGCGTATTTCGAATTGAGCAAAGCCAATAATCCTACCCTGGACCTGTTGAAGACAGGATGGGAAGCGCCTGAAGCAGCGTTGCAGCAGCTTTCCAAAGAAACCGGCAAACCGGTGCTCTTCACCGAAATTGGCTACCGCAACATTTCGTATGCTGCCGCGCAGCCGTGGCGCTGGCCCGAACGCGACGAAGAGGCCCCGCAAGATGACGCCCTCCAGGCGCGCCTCTACGAAGCCTTCTTTGCCAGCCTGTGGCACGAGCCATGGTTCGCCGGAGCCATTCTCTGGAAATGGCGTCCGCCGATGGAAGACCCGGAGCATGATCGCCGCCGTCGCCGCCCGGGGACCTACCTTGGCTTCACACCCCAAGACAAACCCGCCGAGCAGGTCATCGCCCGCTGGTTTACGGGCCAGGCATTTAGAGGCCAGGAAGCAGCAACTTCCCAGTAATCGACCACATGAGTAATGAAGCCATCAGACCGTATTGATCCTCGCGTGCGGATCGGGCATGTCCACCTGAAAGTAGCGAACCTGGACCGGGCGCTGGCTTTCTACTGCAACATACTCGGCTTTGAACTGACGCAACGCATGGACGACAGCGCGGCTTTTGTGAGCGCAGGCGGCTACCATCACCACATCGGCCTCAACACCTGGGAAAGCCTCAGCGGATCGCCGCCACCACGCGGCACGACGGGACTGTATCACCTCGCCATCCTTTACCCCGACCGTGCCAGCCTCGCCGATGCGCTAAAACGGGTACTCGAAGCTGGCATCCGGCTGGACGGCGCATCCGATCACGGCGTCAGCGAAGCCCTCTACCTCCGCGATCCCGACCACAACGGCGTCGAGTTGTACCGCGACCGCCCAGAAACGGAATGGCCCCGCTCGGCTAATGGCTCCCTCCAGATGGTCACGCGCCCGCTCGACCTGCACGACCTGCTCTCGGAGCTTGACGAAATGCCGGACAATGCAGCGTCTTGAACGAGCCTATGCAGAAATCCGTAGCCACCTCGCTCTTCTTTCGCTCCGCCAGCCGTGCTGATGTGCCTGCCCTTGTCGCACTGCTGGCGGATGATGCCCTCGGGGTAAAACGCGAGCGGTTCGTTGATCCGCTGCCACAGGCATACTACGACGCCTTTGCTGCCATTGATGCCGATCCCAACAACCTATTGTTGCTGGCAGAAAGCCCGCATCAAATCGTCGGGATGCTGCAAATCACTTTTATCCCTTACCTCACCTATCAGGGTGGCTGGCGGGCGCTGATTGAAGGCGTGCGGGTGGCGCAGTCGGCACGCGGGCAGGGTATCGGTAAGGCCTTGCTCGCGAAAGCTATCGACCGGGCACGCGCCAAAGGCTGTCATCTGGTGCAACTGACAACCGATAAAACCCGCACCGATGCCCTGGCTTTTTACGAACGCCTCGGCTTCCGCGCCACGCACGAAGGCATGAAGCTCCACCTCTCCCGCCCTGCCGGAAACTAAATTTTGTGCCTCGTCTTTCTAAGCCCGCGCTGCTACCTTACGCACCTCACCTGCTGCTCTTCTTATCAGTAGTTTCGACGATGGCTTTCCGACGGTATTTTCTGCTACTCCCTCTCTGCTTTGCTCTCCTGCTGGCCGGGTGCGATTCGGCGTCCATGGAGGAAGAGGTCGAGCCGCGTGTGGGGCGGGGTGCGACGATCTCGACGACGTTGCTGAGTGAACAGTCGGCCGATGAACTCAACGCGACGTTCAATGCGATTGGCTTTCCCGTAACCGCGACCAACGACGTAGCCGTCTACAAAATCGTCTATGAAACCATCGACCCGCAGGGCACTGTGACGCAGGCGTCCGGCGCGCTGATGGTGCCCCAAAACGGGTCAGGGCGCTACCCGATGGTGACGTACCAGCACGGCACCATGACGGCGCGCTCCGAGGCTCCCTCGGCGGGCGGGTTTGAGCAAATCGTCGGGCTGCTGTTTGCAGGCACGGGCTACGTGGCGGTCATGCCAGACCTGCTGGGTCTGGGCGATTCGCCGGGGCTGCATCCGTTCGTCCATGCTGCCTCATCGGCGAGCGCCGCCATTGACATGCTGCGGGCATCGCAGGATTTTACGCAAATCAACGGTCCAGACCTCAATGGGCAGCTTTTCATCACGGGCTACTCACAGGGCGGCTATACGGCGATGGCAGCCCACCGCGAGATCCAGGCCACCCCCGGCGACGAATTCACCGTCACCGCCTCTGCACCGCTGGCAGGGCCGCACGACCTTTCCGGTGCCATGGCCAACACCTTCACCCAGGGGCAGCCGCATCCCTCCCCGTTTTATCTGCCCTATACGCTGTTCGCCTACAACGATGTCTACCAGATCTACGACAGCCCCTCCGACTTCCTTGCTGAGCCGTATAATGAGACGCTCCCGCCCCTCTTTGACATGATGCACACGGGCGGAGAAATCAACGCTGCCCTGCCGGATGTCCCGGATGAGATCATCAGAACGGACGTGCTCGTCGCCTTCGAGACCGACCCGGACCATCCGCTCCGCCAGCGCCTCCGCGAAAACGACCTGTACAACTGGACGCCCGAGGCCCCGATGCGCCTCTACCACTGCGCAGGCGACCGGCACGTCCCACAGGCCAACTCGATCAAGGCATTTGAAAGCTTCCACGACCGGGGAGCCCGGCAAGTCGAGTTCTTCGACCCCATGCCTTCTGGCGACCACGGCGATTGCGCCGGTCCCAGTCTGGTTTTCACAAAGTTCTGGTTCGATACGTTGGTGGAATAAGGGTTGGCAGGTTACAGATTAGCAGGTTCGGTTACTACATAGAAACCTGTTAACCTGAAACCAAGCAAAGCAAGGCAACCTGAAAAACCTGCAATCCACCCCTGACACAGGGCTGTCGTCCCCATCTCCGAGTTTGCATGTGGATCTAGCAACCGGAATGACATGGAAAAGCTCAAGAACATCGGCCCTACCTCGGCGGCGTGGCTGGAGGAAATCGGTATCACGAACAAGGCGGCGCTGGCGGAGATTGGGCCCGTGATGGTGTACAAGATGATCCGGCACCGCCATTCCGGCGTGAACGTACTGCTGCTGTATGCGCTGCAAGGGGCCGTGATGGATATCCACTGGAACGCCCTCTCGCCCGAAATAAAAGCCCGGCTGCGACGCGAAGCCAAGGGCACACTGTCCGTTGAGCCTGCTTCGGTTGATGAACGAGATGGTTGATGTATCTTAGGGCCGTCCCTTTCATCTCTCCCCGATGTGCAATGAACCGACGCTCCTTTTTGCAACGCTCAACCGTCGCGGCCCTGGCTGCGCCGTTTGCAGGTCCTTTTCGTAATTCTCTGTCTGCGCCTCTGCTAAAACCGCCCCGGCTGCACCCCGGAGCTACCATTGGCCTCGTGAGTCCGGCAGGTGCGGTGTATGAGCGTGTGGATCTGGAGATCGTGCAGGAGACGCTGACGGCGCTGGGGCTGCAATCGAAAGCGGCCCCGCATGTGCTCGCCCGGCGCGGCTACCTCGCAGGCTCTGATGCCGACCGCGCAGCCGACCTGCACACGCTTGTCGCGGATCCTGAGGTGGATGCCTTGCTGGCGTTGCGCGGTGGCTGGGGAGCCGGTCGCCTGCTGCCGCTGCTCGACTATGATCTGTTCCGCCAGCATCCCAAAATCCTCGTCGGCTACAGCGACATTACCTCACTGCTTATCGCGCTCTATGCCCGCAGCGGTCTTGTCACCTTTCACGGGCCGGTGGGCATCTCGACCTGGAATACATTCTCTGTGGATTACTTCCGGCGCGTGTTGTTCGAGGGCGAGGCCGTGCAGATGCAGAATCCCCAAGACGATAGCGGCCTCACCGTCACCCGCAACCGCGTGCAAACCATAACACCTGGCACCGCGACCGGGCGACTCGTCGGCGGCAATCTGACCGTGCTCACCAGCATTCTCGGCTCACCCTACCTGCCAGATTGGACGGGCCACATTCTGTTCCTCGAAGACACGGGCGAAGACCTCTACCGCATCGACCGGATGCTGACGCACCTGAAGCTAGCGGGTGTGCTCGACAAGTTGGCCGGCTTTGTCTTCGGCAAGTGCTCCGATTGCGACCCTGGTGGGGGCTATGGCTCCCTCACGCTCGAAGAACTCTACGACGATCATATTGCACCGCTCGGCATCCCAGCGTGGCACGGCGCGATGATTGGCCACATCGCCGATAAATTCACCGTCCCGCTCGGCGTCGAGGTCCGCATTGACGCGACCGAAGGCGCGATTCAGATGCTTGAACCAGCCGTCAGCTAACCACCCAATGAATCTCGAAGCTGTTTACACCTATCTCGCGCAGCAGAAAGGAGCCGTTGAGGAATTCCCTTTCGGCCCACAGGCGCTGGTCTTCAAAGTGATGGGCAAGATGTTCG
>DATGCC010000156.1:0-7172 GCA_035312345.1 Rhodothermales bacterium | reverse complement strand
GCGTTTGATCTGCTGCACGAGCGGCAGGTAGCGCCGGTCGCCCGTCACCATGATGATCGTATTGATATCGGGACGGCTGTAGAGGGTGTCCACCGCATCGACGCACAACTGGATCTCGGCGGCGTTGCGCTGGAGCGTCATTGGCACAAAGCGCGGCTCAATGCCTTGCAAATACAGCGCCCGCTGAACAAATTGCCCGCTGCCATGCATTTCGCTGAAATCGGCATAGGCGGCGGTCATAGCCGTCTGGGTACGAGCTTCTTCAAGGAGGTACCGCCGCAACTCTTCTAGCAACTCATTGATAAACTCTTCCGGGCGTCCACGTGAACCAATGCGGCCATGAAGATAGCTGAATAGATTTTCGTAATCGACGAAAATAGCGGCACGCAGGTCCTTCGTGCGAGGCTTGTCGTTTTCTGAAGAGGGAAAGCGCATGGTCAAATGAAAGGTTAGTGGTTGAAGTATTGTTGGGTGAAGGAGGAGGCAGTTACTAGGCAGATACCTCGACGGCGTCCAGTTCCATGATGGTCGTATGATGGTTGGTGTAGATGCAGATGTCTGCGGCGATGTTGAGGGCTTCCTCAACGATTCCACGGGCTGTCAGTCCATCACCATGCTGTATCATAGCGCGGGCGGCTGCAAGGGCATAGGGGCCACCGGAGCCGATAGAAACGATGTCGTCATCCGGTTCGATGACGTCGCCACTGCCGCTGATGAGCAGCAGCCGTTCAGGGGCAGCCACCGCCAGCAGGGCTTCGAGCCGCCGCAGGTAGCGGTCCGTCCGCCATTCCTTGGCGAGTTCTACTGCCGACCGGGTGATGTTTCCGCTATATTGTTGCAGCTTACTCTCGAAGCGCTCGAAGAGGGTAAAGGCGTCGGCGGTGGCTCCGGCAAAACCAGCCAGGATTTTACCGTCAAAAAGCGAACGCACTTTCTGCGCCCGATGCTTCATAACGGTATTGCCCATCGTGGCCTGCCCATCAGAGCCGAGGGCCACTTTACCGCCATAGCGCACACCGACGACCGTCGTCCCATGGATGGGAGGAGCGTGCTGTTGGTTCATAAGTAAATGCCTTTTCGTTAAAGGTCGAATAGTACCCAAACAGCCAGATCAGCAACCTATAAGGGGAAATGGACGATAGCGATGGTGGGGTAACCAGATTATACAGTCCACATGGTGTGATGCTGGTATCAGAGAGGCTACAAAATGTGAGGGACAAGTCTCTCGAATTGTGTAAGGATACGTTGTTAAAAAAAGCTTATACGTCGTGTGGGTAGGTTTGTGTTCTGACAAATCGTGAAGAATACACGACCCCTGCTACGTTTTTCGCACGGCACGTTTTATAGCTTAAACCGTGCTAGTGCATTGACGACGCGATCCTGGGCCTGACGCACGATACGGCTCTTCAGGGTGTGATGGTTGCACATGAGCACAAAGGCTAGGGGTGTGCCATCGCCAGCAGGCACATAGCCACTCAGGGTGCTCACGTTGCTCACAGTGCCTGTTTTGGCGTGGACCTTGCCACGGGCCGGTCCGTCCCGAAAGCGATATTCCAGCGTGCCATCCTGCCCGCCGATAGGGAGGGAGTCGTAGAACGCGGTACGCACTGTTTGGTCAGGATGGTTCCACATGTAAGACAATAGCGCCGCAGTCATTTCGGGGGTCACGAGGTTCAAATGCGAGAGGCCAGAGCCGTCTACCAGGGTGATGGCGCTCGTGTCGACACCTGCTGTCGCAAAGGTGGTCATAGCAGCGGCGAGGCCCATGGCTGCGGATCCTGGCTCCAGGTCTTCGTCGTCTATCGGGCGTGCGGAGGCCAGGGTGCGGAGGAGTTGTTCGGCGTAGAGATTCTGACTGTGTTTGTTCGTGGCATGCACAATATCGGTCAGCGGCGGCGAGGTATGAACCGCTATCTCTTGCACCGTCTTAGCGTCATAGTCCGGTTTGATGGAGAGGTCGTCCACATCAACGGGGTGCCCGACGACCCCGATACCTTCCTGCAACAACGTCTCGCGCAGCACATGGACGAAGAAAAGCGTGGGGTTCATCACCGTCAGCGACTCGGTATCCGTGCGGTTTTGGGGCACCGCGCTCGATATTTCGATGACGTTGGTGCCACGTGCGCGGTGGTAGCCTTCGTCGATGCTGGTACCCGTGCCCGTTGTGGTTGTCTCGTTGATGACCTGTACATAATTTGTGTTGAGCGGCTCCCAGGTGATGGTGGCAGGCTGCCCGACGCGGGTAGCCCGGATCGCAACATCGACGTTGTTGTCGTTGAAGGAAAGGCCGCTTATTTCGGCCGCGTACCAGTAGGTCTCGTCATCCCAACTCCAGCCGTAACCCAGCGGAGTGTCGTCGAATACATCGTCGTCGCCAATGAGGTCGCCTTCGATGCGGGTGATGCCGAGGTCTTGCAGGGCTTTGGCCCAAGTGCGAAAGGCTTCCAGGCGGTCGCCATCGTTGAAGCGCCCGCCAATCACCGGATCACCCGATCCACGCACGATGAGGTTGCCCTGCACCACGCCATCCACAACAGGCCCATCAATATACACCTCGGTGCGGTAGCGGTAGTCGGGGCCGAGTTGGTCGAGGGCTGCGGCGGTGGTGTAGAGCTTGGTATTCGAGGCCGGTACAAAATTTTTCCCGGCATGACGCTCATACAATACCGTACCATCTTCCAGGTTGACGACCAGCGCCCCCCACCAGGCATTGGTAAAGGCCGGGTCGCTCAGGATCGGGTCGATAGCCTGCGCGAGGCGTGCCGCAGCCGACCCCACTGGTTGGGCCATCAGGGCTAAGGGGAGGAACAGGCTGAGGAGCGCCCCTACGAAGGCTGCTTTGCCACGGTTTGTCATGTAGATCATGCGAAAAGAAAGATCCAGAGCAAGACGAGGACCGGTGGGTAGGGCCGTCGGCCGCGAGAGGATTAAAATATTATTATGACAAATATAAGACGGTTTGAAAGAGAATGCTAAAAAAAGAACAACGTTTCTCCAATTATCGCAATTCGCGGGATTCGAGTTCCAGGCGTTGAGGATCAGGTTTGCGCAGAATGACGAAGGCGTGCTCGGCCTGCCCCAGGTTAGTGGCCGGCTGCAGGCGAATCTCCAATTCGTTGCGTCCTGGCAGGCCCGTCAGGGAGGTAATGGTGCCTACCGGAATGCCGGGCGGGAAGACGCCGCTGTAGCCACTTGTCACCACTTGCTCGCCCACTTCCACGGCTTCGGTTTTGACGATGTATTCGAGCATCAATTCTCCCGAGCGCGTGCCGGGCCACCGGATGATGCCCGATGCCTGCGACGGGAGCACTTTGGCAGGCAGCCGGAAGTCGGTGTTTTGATACGGCATCACCCGGCTATAGTTAGGGCTGGTGAAGACCACCTTGCCGATGACTCCCTGCTCGTCAATTACGGCCATACCTACGTCGACGCTGTCGTCGCGGCCCACATCAAGCGTGATGAAGTTTTTCTCGGGGAGGAAATCCTTCGATACGATCCGGGCCGGGACCATCGGGTAGTCGGAACTGTCGCGGAAGGCGATGAGGGCACGGAGGCGTTCGTTTTCGAGCCGTGCCTCACGGGAACGGGCCAGTTCGCTGGAGTAGGCAATGTTTTCGGCACGGAGGGTCTCGTTCTCACTAACGGCCCGCGAAAACTGTCCGACCCATGCAAACTGCGACTCGGCCCAACTCGATGTCTCCAGCGCAAAGCCACGCAGCCCACGTAGCATGGCAGTATTCTGCGTTAGCATCGTCCCTAGCGAGATGATGAGCAACAGTGTCACAATGACCCAGTCGCGGATCTGATCCCAAAGGCGAAATGGCATGGCAGAGAGGGTGGCAGGTTGGTCAGGGTTATTGGTTTCTGTGGGGTGGAGCGTATGGCTTAGCGGGCATCGCGTTGGTACACCATGAATCTCCGGGTGCCTTCGGCTAACGCACCCAGGCTGATGCTGGTCAGTCCTATGCTCATGACCGCGACAGGCTTTAGCGCTTCATCATAGCCCATCGAGAGATCCCCGGTGCTGTTGCTCTCAGAGGGCGACAGCGCAATCGCCAACCCGGCCACCACAGCAACACCGACTCCAACCAGGAAGCCTCGACCTATCTTATCGTAATAAACCTCATCAATTTGCGAGAGGGACTGGCTTTGTAAGCCCTGGTCCTCTGATGAGATCCATAAAAGAGAGTCAGACTTAAACGTTACGTCCCGCCCTTTGGTGGTTTGACCGTTAGAGAAACGGATGTTTACCGTTCGCCCTTAACAGCCAGACAACACAAAAAGGAAAACAGTCAGCAGCAGGGTATTTTTCATTTTCCTCTCTCCGGAAGGGTACTATCGCTTTTTTCACGCCCGATAAGATGAGGTGCGCTAGGGCGTGTGGACACGTACCGTGTGTTGCGTCTAAGATCCTGTTTTGTCCATTGCGTATCCGCTTCATCAGGCTACATGTCCACATACCTAAAGTGATTACTCACAACATCTCGATTTTTTCCAGAAGATCAAGGAACGTCACATTTGCACCAAGCAACGGTTGACGTTTGATACCCTTGGAGTTAGCAGAGGCGTCTACGTCGAAAACGGAGCATCTCCATTGGCTGCGTGGCATGTTTTTGTGCATTGAATGCCGGTAGGAGGAGCGGTTGTATTCGTTAATTATAGACGACGGTTTACGTAGTTCATTGCACGTTCACCAGATGCGCAGGCTCCGGTTCTCATACTCAATTCTTCTTATTGGACCCGAGTAAACCAAAGGTGCTACTGTGACCCTGACGCATGTGTGGATCCTTCCGATGCTTCTATGATCTCTTGGGCCTGGCTTCTGATCCATTCGGTAATCTTTGTACTCGGAAGGAGCCCTGTGCCCGTAGCCTCGTATGGCAATCCTTCCAGCACCTTTTCATAAGGCCCGAAACCAAACAAACGGAAGGGAATCACGAGCACACGCCCGTCATGCTTCGAGCCCTTTTTTACAAAGGCGCGGATGCGCTGCTCGGCGATCGCTCGTTTCTCGGGCCAGTCTTCGCGCAAGGTGTGTACCTCTACCGCAGTGAACAGGCCGGTTGCACGAACGCTATCGGCCAGCCCATTGAGCTTGCGGAGCCATGCTTCGTTTTCGGCATCATCTCCAGGGCCGTGGGCGAGGATCAGCACCGATTCATTGCCCGAACGATTACTCATTTCCAGCGCTCTGTCGGCCAGGATGGTGCCCATTTCGGGCGCATCCAGCAACCCTTTCTGCGACAGCTTGATAGTGGCTTTGACGGGAATCGGTGAGGGGGTAGCCGGCTTGCCGTCGTTTTGGTGATGGGCACCATGGGAGATGAAGAAGCGGGGTTGCTCCTCACGCAAGCCCAGCAAATATTCGGTTTGATGCAAGAAAGACTGGGCTGAAGCGAACAGCCGTACGACGGCGATGCACTCCACCTCTTGCTTTTCCAGATCCGTCACGGCAGCCTGGAGCGTTGTCGGATCAGCCATCCCGAAAGCGAGCGCCGTAGGCATATCAGCCCGGAGCGGGGCCACGGCAGTCTCGACAGCGGCGTCCCATGCCTCTGAACCGCCATGCGCCATCACCATAAGCCCGCAGTCCTGTTGAGACTGCCCGTACAGATGGGAGGTATTGAATAGACCGACAATAAGCAGGCAGGCGAAAAGGAAACGAAAGGTCATAGGGGCCAGGTGCCGTTAAAGCATCCCATATCGAAGGCAATCTGGGGATTGCGCTAAAAGGGTGCTGTTAGTGAGACGGAGGACGTTATTTTAATTTAGAACAAATCTAAATTAAAAGGATGCAACCTCACTTACAACCCTTTATGAGATTTTGACAAGGCAAGTATCAGAGATGTAACAGTATCCCGAGAGGCCTGCATAGACGCCTGAATCGGGTTTAGCACCGGACGCGGGATGGGAAAAAGACCTCGGTAGCATCCAGCTAGCTGCCGGCCTCATGGACACGAATGGCGTCGAGGAAGGTCTCTCCGTAGCGTTCTAGCTTCACGGCCCCAACGCCAGAGAGGTGGCTGAACTCATCGAGCGTGTGCGGGCGGTATTGCACCATTGCAGCGAGCGTGTTGTCGTTGAAGACAACGTAAGGAGGGACGCCTTGCGCCTGTGCCAGATCGAGGCGGAGCAAACGGAGCGTGTCGAAGAGGGCCCGGTCGTCGGGTGTCTGCGGCAGTGATGAATCGGCGGTGACGGCGCGGGCCTTTTTCTTTTTCTGCGGTTTGGGATCGACGCGGAAGAGAACGGTTTCCTCGCCTTTGAGCACCGGGCCACAGGTCTCGTTCATGCGGATCGAGCCGTAGCCATCCACATCCACCCATAAATAGTCGGCGGCGACAAGTTGGCGGATGACGGCGCGCCATTCGGAGACGGAATGCTCTGTGCCTATGCCGAACGTGCTGAGGCGTTCGTGCCGGAAGCGCCGCACCTTGTCGGTGTCTTTGCCCAGCAGCACATCGATGACATGGCCTGCGCCAAAGCGCTGCCCAGTACGGTAAATGCACGACATCACCTTCTGCGCCGCCACGGAGCCGTCCCACGTATCGACCGGTTGGAGGCAGTTGTCGCAGTTGCCGCAAGGGCCTTCGTAGTCGTCGCCGAAGTAGTTGAGCAGCACCTGGCGGCGGCATGCTACCGTCTCGCAGTAGCCAAACATCGCGTTTAGCTTGTGTTGCTCTACCCACCGCTGTTGCCGGTTCGTGCTTGAGCTTTCCATGATTTTGCGCATGGCCACCACACTGCCGAGGCTGTAGGTCATCCAGGCATCGGCGTCGAGGCCGTCGCGCCCGGCGCGGCCCGTCTCCTGGTAATACGATTCGAGGCTTTTGGGCACGTCGAGGTGGGCCACGAAGCGCACGTTTGGCTTGTCGATACCCATCCCAAAGGCAATGGTAGCGACGACGATCAGGCCCTCTTCGCGCAGAAAGCGATCCTGGTTGGCCTGCCGCTCCCGGGAACCCAACCCGGCGTGATAGGGCAGCGCCTCGTGCCCATTCTCCACGAGCCAGGCCGCAATTTTCTCCACTTTCTTCCGGGAGAGACAATAGACGATGCCCGCATCGCCCTCGTGCTCGTCTTCGATGAAACGCAGCAGTTGTTGCTTGTCTTTTTTCTTAAGGACGACCGAATAGCGTATGTTGGGCCGGTCGAAGCCGGTGACGAACAGG
>DATGCC010000155.1:0-4894 GCA_035312345.1 Rhodothermales bacterium | reverse complement strand
TACAAAGTCTCCTGGGAGGCACCTGGCTACTGGCCGGCGTAGTGTCGATCCTGCGCTCGGGCCGAGGTGATGGACTGGCAAGATGGGGACTCTATGCCGTGCTATCTTTGCTGCCAGTGCTGCTTTTTGTCTGGCTTCGTGCCAATGTTCTCCAACGATCCACCAGCCAGGTCCTGCTTTTCTATGGGATGTTTTTTGTCTTGCTCTTTGGTATGGCGTTTATCCTGTATCGTCTGGCACCACAAGCCGAACGCCGTGCAACGCCCTGGGGCCTTGCCTCGCTGGCTGTGGTGATGCTGGGAGCTGGATGGTTCATCTACCAGACCAACGTCCAGCCCACCCAGGCAAACCTCTATCACCGAGAGGCGCAAGAAGCGTTTCAAAAGCGCCAGTACGACCTTGCCGCCACCTCCTACTGGCATGCGCTGGACCTGAACCCCAACGAGGACCTGTACCGATTGGAATACGCGCAACTGCTGGCCACGAAGGCGCACTACAGAACATCTGACGCTGCGGAACAAACCCAGCTTTATCAGGAGGCCGAGCGGATTCTGCAAACAGCGATCGCCAGCAATCCCTACGAACAGTACCACCCCGCTTCGCTCGGCGAGTTGTACCGCCTCTGGGGCAAATCCAGCGCTGATCCGAGCCAGCGTAGTGCCCGGTATGGACAGGCCGCTGACGCCTTCGAGGAGGCCCTGGCTATCAACAGGCAAAACGTACTGCTCTGGCAAAAAGCCGCAGTCCTCTATGAAGAGATGGGCGCCACCGAGCAGGCACGCCATGCCTATGAGCGCATCCTCACCTGGGACAGCACCAACGTGGGTATGTGGCAGCGGCTTGCAGCCCTCTATCAAGCCAACAATGATACAGAGAATGCTATTGCAGCGTATGAAGCTGTTCTCCGCCACCATAATCAGCCCCAACCCATCACCCTGCACCACCTCGCTACCTTGTACGAAAAAACAGGTCGGCTGGAAGAAGCTATCCAGCTAAGCGAGCAGGCTGTGGCGCGCAGCCCCAACGTGCTCGCCTATCAGACTACTTTGATCAATCTGTATCAGCAGCAGGGGCGGTGCCGCGATGCGCTTGCTCGTGCCGAGGCGGCTGTCCAGCAGTGGCCCGAGCAACCCACCCTACGGGCTCGCTATCAAGACCTCGTCCAGCAATGCAACGCGGAGACAGAAGCGGAGTAGATAGCTCGAAGATACAGGCTGGCTTTTGGCATACCTATAAGGTAATTTTCTAGCCAATCACGCTCTTTTTGTGGCTTGCACTGGAAAGCGTGCGCTCTTGTATCAGCCTTGAGTGAAGACGCTGATCTGATGTCCATGTCGCCCGGCACTATGAAGGGACCCAAAGTTTCGGTCATTATTCCCAACTATAATCACGCGCCCTTCCTGCGACGACGCATTGAGAGCGTGCTTGAACAGTCTTACCAGGACTTTGAAATCATCTTTCTCGATGATGCTTCAGACGACAACAGCGCTGAGATTTTTGCAGCTTTTGCCGACGATCCTCGCATCCGTGCCTTATTCAACGAAACCAACACAGGGATCCCTGGCAAACAGTGGAACCGGGGCGTACGGGCAGCACGAGGCGAGTATATCTGGATTGCCGAGTCCGACGATTATGCCGACCCAACCTTTCTAGAACGACTAGTCCCTCAGTTGGAAGCTCACCCTACGGCAGGTCTGGTCTATTGCCAGTCGTGCATTGTTAACGAGAACGACGAAATCATCGGCTCCTACGATCATCACGCGGCGGAGTTGGGAAGCAAACGCTGGCAGGAAGACTTTTTCAACGTCGGCGAGGATGAGTGCAACAATTACCTGTTGTACAAAAACACCATTCCCAACGCCAGTGCCGTTCTGTTTCGCAAGCGTATCTACAAGGAAGCCGGCTATGCCGACGAGTGGGTCCGCTACTGCGGCGACTGGCTGTTGTGGATCAAAATGCTGATGATTTCGGATCTCGTCTTTGTGGCCGAACCGCTCAACTACCACCGCCGGCATCACCTGGCCCTGAGCCACGGTCCCCGGCTTCGCACTGAGCAGGGCCTCTCCCCTGTGCTGGAGAATGCGCTCGATACACCTGATCTACCTTTCGAGCACCAACTACGGCGCTGGCCCGCCAAACTGCGCTACATCCTCGGGCGCAATGCGCTACGTGCCAACCGCCCTGCCGAAGCCCGTAGCTACCTGGCAGACTCGATGCGCCTGCACGTTTTTCCGTCGGCGGTGCTGTTTTGGGCGGCCAGCTTTCTGGGTCGCCCAGTCTATCAAAACCTCGACGGCATCAAGAACCGCATCCCACCGTTGGGCCGTGTTATGTCGCTACTGAGCCACTTCTGGATGAAAAGCTATCGTATGCTCGTCCAACACCACCGCCAAGACAAACCGGATTGATACCATGTTTGGGATGTACGTCACGTCACACACACGGCAGGGCAACAAGCACGCCCGCTGATTTTTCTCTACACGGGCTTCTCATTATGTCTTCCTTGCGACCCTGGGAATAAAGAAAAGCACCGCCCTGCAAACAGAGCGGTGCTTTTCTGAAGATGAGGGACCGAATCGTCTACTTGATGCGGACGAACTCGGCCTCTCGCTTGAGGTGAATATTCGCGCCGAACGACGTAGTGTAGTTACGGTCGCGAACCCTGGTCAGTGGCTTCACCCCAAAGTTGGCCTCGGCGACGGTGGACTGTACGCTGTAGTACGGACGCCCCTGCTCGTCCACATAGTAGTCCTCTTCGTAATAGTCGTCACCATAGTAGACATCTTCGTACTCCTCGCCATAGCCATTGTAGCCGCCATAGTAGTACGGGTCGTCTTTGTAATAGGCCCCGCTAAACGATTGGTTGCCATAATCGAGGAGCCAGCTACGGTCCTCCGGCAACAGCGATACGGGCACATGGCCCTGGAAGTCATGGGTGTCAAATAGACGGCTGTAGCTGGTAGGCACCACACGGCCCCGTCGCAGATCCACCTTACCGACGCGCAAGGCATGTGAAGAGCGATAGGCATTGAGCACATAGTCATTGTAGAACTGCGTCGAGACCAGTTCAAAGCCTGCGTATGAGTCACCGATGACGAAGATGTCGCGGTCGAAACGCACTTCGCCGTTGCGGTAAACGGTGGCCCGGGTGCGCCCGAGGCTTTCGGGGATGTGGTCAATCGTGCCCAGGTACCGACCGTCTTCATAGAGTTCGATCTGCTCGACGTAGACATCCACCTCGGCGCGGTCGTTGGTGGCATAGCGCAGTTCGTGGTAGTAGTACGTCCGCACATCAATCTGCGAACGACGCCGCTGTTGCCCCCATCCGACGTTCACGTAGACCACCTGCCGATACCGATAGCGAGGTCGCCATCCGTGATGGTGACGATGGACCCACGGCCAGCGGATGTCGATGTGGATACGAGGCCGGACGATGAACGGCTTATAATAGTTGCGCTGCCGGTACTTGCGGCGTTTGTAATGCCGCTTGCGGTACCGCTTGTTGCGTTCGTAGTGATCCCGCCACCGGGTACGTGAGTGATAATTCGGTGTGCGGACGACGCGGTTGCGACTGCGGTGGTCGCGGCGGTAACCATCGTTGCGGTTGCGATCAACACGACTATTGGTGCGCCCACGCGTGGTGCGAGACGTATTGCCACGGCTGCGATCCTGCACCCGCTGCCGATCCCGGCTGCGCGTCTGCGTCCTGCTGTTACCGCGTTCCGTCCGTACCCGCCCGGTATTGCCCCGGCTCGTAGTCCGGCTGTTGTTGCCACGCGAAGTTTTGCTGCGCGAAGAAGAGCGTCCTGCTTCGGTATCGCGCCGCTGGCGGTTGCTTTGCGTGCGGCTTTCGGTACGGCTGCGGCTCTGGCGCTGCTTGTTGCGGTCGATGACCGTCACGCGGCTTCGTTCCTGGCGAGGTTTTTCCTGCTGCCTGGTGCGGCTGCGCGAGGGCGTCGTGGCCCGGCTGCTGCGTTGTGTGTTGCGCGAGCGTGCCTTTGTATTGGACGTACTGCGCGAACGGGTCTGCCGCTTGGGAGCCGATTGCGTTCTCGTCTGGCGACGACTGCTGGATTTGCTACGCGACGCCCTGGACGAGCTGGATCGCGACCTGGTTTGCTTGCTCGACGATTGGCGGCGTTGCGTGGTCTTCGGCGAGCGCGCTTTGCGGCTCGGTTTGGCTTTCTCCTGCTTCTCGACGCGCTTGTTCGTACCGGAACGCCCGCTTCTCCGCTGGGCCATCGCATCTGGTGTGAGGAACAACACGGTGCAGAGCAACAGCAACAGGGGTACCCACCGCCGTGCGTTCAAGTGGGAACAACTTCTCATAATTTCCTCCGGATTAGACCTGCTTCCGGCACGTGCGATCTGACCAGGGCTCGCTACGTGCCTGTTCCCCCTACAAAGACGTGCCAAGATATCCAAGGGGCGGCTATCAGCGCAGAAAGGAAGATTGCTCCATACCTGCACAAACACATCGCCCAACATTATTCGCGCTATCGTCCAGTATTACGAACACCTTTTTTGAGTTGTCAGTAGTCAGTTTTTAGTAATCAGTTCTCTAGTTGAAGACCGATCCCTGACACCTGATACCTACCATTCCTCAAACGCCCCATACCATCGTCGAGCCGATGTGCCCGGTCCAGGCGATGAGCAGGGCGGCGGCGACGGCCAGCACGGTGATGACGATGCGCGGGATGAACGGGTCTTTCGGGTCGCGTTCGAGTGTGGTGCGCCGCTCCAGCCACACGCTCAGCCCGACCAGCCCCAACAAGGCCACGCCTGTGACAATCAGCGCATAGAGCGCCATGTCTTCGTGCAAATGCACCAGCTCTTCTACGATGGGTGTTCCCTCTACATGCTCCTCCAGTTCTTCCCCGGTGAAGTAGGAGAA
>DATGCC010000154.1:0-5240 GCA_035312345.1 Rhodothermales bacterium | reverse complement strand
CGGAGCACGGATTATTCTGCCGTAGTATCAGCCAGATAAAGCCCCACCTCAGCAAGCAACGGCTCGGCCAGCGCCTCGGTGATCACAACGCGCACCCGCGAGGTCGTCACTGGCGCGGCGAGGCGATCCAGCTTCTTGTGCCCGATGGTCGTGCCCGTGCTCATGGGTTGCCACGCGCCGTCCAGCCACGCTTCTACGGTGTACCCAGCTACGCGCTGCCCGAGTTGAATCGGCTCTTGCAGGCGGATCACGTCGAACGTCGTCGGCTCCCCGAGGTCAAGTTCGAGGGTGCCGGTGCGGAGAGTGTTATCAACGGCCCAGTAGGTTTCCAGGTCGCCATCGAGCACCTGGGACGCGGCATAGGTGGGCGCGTCGCCGCGTGTGTTTGACGCCGATGCCTGGGCACCGCTGGCGAGGTCGGGGGCAAAGATGCGGTCGAGGGCGGCGCGGAATTCCTGCAACCGCTCGAAATCGCGGGGGTCAAAGCGGCCTTCGGGCGTCGGCGGGACGTTGAGCAGTAGCACGCAGTTGCGACCGACGGACTTGAAGTAGATCTCCAGCACCTCCTCCAGCGACTTGGGCGCTTCATCGGCGTGGTAGAACCAGCCGGGCCGTAGCGACACATCGCACTCGCCTGGTACCCAGTCTGGCGTGCCCGCCTCGCCTGCATTCAGGTAGTCGCCGATGCCTGCCATGCCGACGCCGACTTTCGTGCGGTCGTAGGTAGACCAGTTGGTTTCGCCTGCGAAGCCGTGCTCGTTGCCGATCCACCGCACATCAGGACCGGCGTCGGAGAAGAGCACAGCTCCTGGCTGGAGTTGCCGGACGGTAGACCAGAAGGCGTCGAAGTCGTAGGCCATGTCTTTCGCATCCTCGCCTTTCGCGCCGTCGAACCAGACTTCGGCGAGCGGGCCGTACTGGGTCAGTAGCTCGCGGAGTTGGCCCAGGTAGAACTCGTTGTAGGCTTGCTCATCGCCGTAGGTCGGCTCGTGCCGGTCCCAGGGCGAGAGGTAGAGGCCCACCTTCAGGCCCTCCGCTCGCGCCGCGTCTACGAGCGCCTGCACCACATCGCCGGTGCCGTCCTGCCAGGGGCTGCTTTCGACGGAGTGGTCGGTGTACCGGCTGGGCCAGAGCGTGAAGCCATCGTGGTGCTTGGCGGTGAGGATAAGGGTTTTGAAACCGGCTTCCTTTGCCACGCTGGTCCATTGCCGGGCGTCGAGGTTCGTCGGGTTGAAGAGCGCCGGATCCTCCTCGCCTGTGCCCCACTCTCGGTCGGTAAAGGTGTTGATGCCGAAATGCAGGAACAGGCGTAGCTCGTCGCGCTGCCAGTCGAGTTGGTGGGCCGTCGGGATGGGCAACAATGGGCGCGGCGGTGGCACCCCGTCGCCGGATTGCGCCGTGGCGTCGCGTGCGACTCCCGGCAACAGCAAAAGAAGCGCGAGTAGAGTGACAAACGATCCTGTTGGATAAGTCATCATAAGTATTTACTCCTGCTCATTTTTCTATATGAGTATCAAACAGAAATGTAGATAAGGTCGAAATCAGTCGTAGCAACCTGCGAATTTGCTCGCCTACGCCATATTGCTGCTGTTGGATAAGGATGATTCCCGCATGCACTTTGCCCTGACGCAGCAAATCTGTGTGCAGGCGATAAAAGTCTCCCACGTTGCTGGTGCACAAAACACGCCCTTCCTGCGTGGCGTATTCGAGTTGGTCGATGTCTGCCAGCCCGGTTCTCTCTGTTTCAATCACGCTCTGCACATCAATGCCTCGCGCCCGCAGTCCTGCTAGCAGGGAACGCGACATGGCATCCTCATCGATATAGAGACGGATCTGCACTATGCACTGGCACGATGCTGATAATGCTCCTGCATCAATCGGTCATGCAACTCCGTCTCCGCTTGCAACTCGGCCTCCATCTCCGCCTGATTCGCGTGGTAATAGGCCAGCGCCGCGTAGATCTGTGCCAGCGATACCTGCTCAAGCTCAACGGCGATCTCCTCAGCGGTATAACCTCGCCGGTACCAGATGGCAACTGTCTGCACCGACACGCGGGTGCCGTCAATGCGCGGCTTACCGCCCAAAACGTCCGCCGTGCGTACAATCAATCCGTCAATGTCCGTGCTCATAGGACCTCCGGCTAGTATGCTATCAAGTTCCTCTGATACTTACTGCGCTCACGGAACGATGCAAGTTTCTCGCCTAGCACTACTACTATCATTCACGCCTTTGAGGCTGTTTTGTTTTTTATACTCGGTTTTCAGCAAAGCGTCTATTGGTGCGTTCCCTCTCCCTTGATGGGAGAGGGCCAGGGTGAGGGTGAAAGGCCTCAGCATAATTGCTGTATTCGAGATCTTCCCCCTCACTCTGTCTCTCTCCCGCCAGGGGAGAGAGGACGTTGCCTCACGCGGCGAATATCTCAGGAAGCAGGGATCAAAGGCAACACACGCTCGCGCACCGCTTCGGCAGCATACTTTAGCGCCGCGCGGATATCGGCCTGCTCCAAATCGGGATACGCTTCGAGAATGTCCTGATCGGTCATCTCGTCCGCTACCATCTCCACAATCGTAGCCACCGGAATGCGCAGCCCCCGGATGCATGGCACCCCGCCCATCTGAGCCGGATCAATCGTGATGCGTTCGTAAGCCATAACAACCTCTCCTTGATTTGAGAGAGTTGTAACTCACCGCGACAGATACAGATTCCGCATCTCGTAGGGCCGTGCGAAGTGCTCGTCCGTCAGCGTCTCGACGAACGCGATGGCTTCGCCGGTCGATTTCATTTCGGGGCCGAGTTCTTTGGGCACTTCGGGAAACTTGTCCCACGAGAACACCGGCTCCTTGATCGCAAAGCCGACGAGCGACGATTCCAGTTCACCCCGCTCGCGGAACGTTGCGATCTTCTCGCCCAGCATCACTTTCGTGGCGATGGCGGCGACGGGGATGCCAGTGGCTTTGGCAACGAACGGCACCGTCCGCGACGCCCGTGGGTTGGCCTCGATACAGTAGACGATCTCGTCCTTGACCATGAGTTGCACGTTGATCAGGCCGATCACCTCCAGCCGGTCGGCGATCTCGGTGACGTAGCGGCGGATGGTGTTGATGACCGTCTCGGAGAGCGAGTACGGCGGCAGCACAGCGGTCGAGTCGCCGGAGTGGACGCCCGCCGGTTCGATGTGCTGCATGATGCCAGAGATCCAGACTTCATCGCCATCGCGGATGGCGTCTACGTCGAGCTCGATGGCGTTTTCGAGGAAAAGGTCGAGCAGAATCTGGTTATCCGGCAGCAGCTTCCAGATGTCCTTGACGTAGCGCTCCACCTCCTCTTTGTTGATGGCGATGCGCATCCCCTGCCCGCCCAGCACGTAGCTCGGACGGATCAGAATCGGGTAGCCGATGTGCTCGGCCGTCTGGATGGCTTCGCTGACGGTGTGAGCCATCCCGTAGGGCGCAAAGGGAATCTCCAGTTCTTTCAGGATATCCGAGAAGCGCCCTCGATCTTCGGCCAGGTCGATCATGTCAATCGACGTGCCATAGACGGGCATGTCGTGATCCACGAGCCGCTGCGCCAGCTTCAAGGCCGTCTGCCCGCCGAGTTGCACGATGATACCCTTCGGCTTTTCGTGCTCGATGATATTCAGCACATGCTCCCAGAACACCGGCTCGAAGTACAGTTTGTCGGCAATGTCGAAGTCGGTGGAGACGGTTTCGGGGTTGCAGTTGATCATGATGGCCTCGTAGCCCATCTCCTTCGCCGCCATCACGCCGTGGACGCACGAATAGTCGAACTCGATGCCCTGCCCGATGCGGTTGGGGCCGCTGCCGAGGATGATGACCTTCTCGCGGTCCGACGCCTCGCTCTCGTTATCGGTCTCGTAGGTCGAGTAGAAGTACGGCGTCTGCGCCGGAAACTCGCCCGCGCACGTATCGACCAACTGGAACGAGGGCATAATGCCCAGTTCTTTGCGATGCGCCCGTACGTCGTCTTCGGAAACATCGTCCAGCAAGAGATAGGCGATCTGCACATCCGAGAAGCCGTGCTGCTTGATGTGAAACAGGAAATCGTAATCCAGTTCGGCCAGCGTGCGTTTCGCGATCTCGTCTTCGAGTTGCACGAGGTCGTGGATTTTGTAGAGGAACCACGGATCCACCTTCGTCACGTCCCGCACCTCTTCGATAGACGCACCGAGTTTGAAGGCGTTGCGGATCTGGAGCGTGCGGTCCCAGTACGGCTTTTTGAGCCGCTCACGCACCTCGTCCCGCGTCACATTCTCACGGTCTGCACCGAGACCAGAATAGCCAATTTCGAGGCTCTGCCACGCTTTTTGCAGGCTCTCGGGGAATGTCCGTCCAATCGCCATCACTTCGCCGACGGCTTTCATCTGCGTCGTCAGCGCCTCGTCCACACCTTCGAATTTCTCGAAGTTGAAGCGCGGCACTTTGGTCACCACATAGTCGATGGCCGGCTCGAAGCAGGCGCTCGTCGTGCCCGTCACATCGTTGGGGAGTTCGTCCAGCGTGTAGCCCACCGCGAGGCGGGCAGCCACTTTGGCGATAGGATAGCCCGTCGCTTTCGACGCCAGTGCCGACGACCGCGACACACGCGGGTTGATCTCGATGGCGATCATGCGACCAGTAGCGGGATCGAAGGCAAACTGCACATTGCAGCCACCCGCGAACGTCCCGATGGAGCGCATCATGCGGATGGCGGTGTCGCGCATATGCTGGTACTGCTTGTCCGTCAGCGTCTGCGCCGGAGCCACCGTCACCGAGTCGCCCGTGTGGACGCCCATCACGTCGAGATTTTCGATGGAGCAGGTGATGATGACGTTGTCGTTGGCGTCGCGCAGCAGTTCGAGTTCGTACTCTTTCCAGCCGAAAACGCACTCTTCGATCAGCACCTCGTGAACGGGCGAGAGTTCGAGGCCGCGGGTCACCATCCGGTCGAAGTCGTTTTCTGTCCACACGATGCCACCGCCCGCACCGCCCATCGTGAACGAGGGCCGGATGACGATGGGAATACCGCCCAACTCCTGCGCGATCTCTTTGGCTTCGAGCAGGCTCCGCGCCGCCCGGCTCCGCGCCTGATCCACGCCGATTTCTTCCATCAGGTCGCGGAACTGCTGCCGGTCCTCGGTGATGTGGATCGCCTCGATGTCCACGCCGATCACATCGATGCCCTGCTTCGTCCAGTACTGCTCACGGTGCAACTGGTCAGCGAGGTTCAGGCCCGTCTGCCCG
>DATGCC010000153.1:0-7382 GCA_035312345.1 Rhodothermales bacterium | reverse complement strand
AGTGCTGCCCGTTGATCTTGCTCAAAGTGTCCGGTAGAGAAGCGCTACTCATAAAAGTGTCCGGTAGTCAAGGTCTAATTAAGATTCGCATCTCATGTCCACGCGTATTGTACAAGCCAAGGGCACCAGCTTACCGTCATTTTACAATCACACCCGGCCTCTCTATGTGCAAGGCTTTGTCGATGACCAGGCCTGCTTCGATGTAGGTGCCCGCATCGACGTCTAGGGTATCGCCGGGGTTGGCTATGTCTACTGCGTGGGAGATCGTGGCGCAAGGAGTGGCCGGATTCGTGCAGTCATTACCAGTGTCGTTTCCCGTCGTCGCTACATAGCGCGTAACAGGTGGAGGGGGAGGCACACAGGTACTCGACAGAGGCAAGCCGCAGATGGGATCGACCCCGATAGCTTGATAGGGCGGGGTGTCGGGGATGCACAGGCTGGGCTCGTTGGGCGTGAAGCCACAAGCTATCGTTGCGCCGAGTTGAGCTACTGCGAGGGGCACGATCCCACTCAACTGGTTACTGCCGAGAAACAGGTTGGTGAGGTTGGACAGGTCGCCCAACTCCACCGGAATTGAGCCGCTGAGTTGGTTGCTGTGGAGATATAACTGCGTAAGGTTGGTGAGGGCACCTAATTCCACGGGGATCGAGCCACTGAGCTCGTTGCCAGCAAGTTGCAGGGCATTGAGAGTGGACAGGTTGCCCAACTCCACGGGGATTGAGCCGCTGAGCTGATTGTTGATTAGGACCAGGTGAATCACGCGGTTGCCTATCACCGTGACACCATGCCACGTCGATACCGGACCAGTGAGCCAGTTGGTGTTGTTCGTCCAGTTGGCTCCGTCAGTGGCGTTGTAGAGCGCTACCAGCGCCAGTGAGTCCGAGGTTGGTACCTGTGCCCGAGAAAGACGGGCGGGCAACACCGCCAGCAACACCGCCAACAGCAAGAAGCCACAAACGCGGTTTCGGCAACCTGCACGGACCCACTTCCCTCAAGTCAGAGGTACACTGTGGTGCAGGCTGAGTAGGCGAAACGGCCATCGTGTCAGACATTTCTCGATCATGGATGCCTCCGTGCTGCTCACGGGCTTCACCGATACGATGGTCAAGATTGAGCGCGACCAGGTATAGATCGAGTGATGGCGGAACTCATGCCGTCTCTTCCAACTCCTCGGCGAAAACGAGGATACAGCGCAGCAAGACGCCACTAGCACGAAGCATCAAGAGGCGATCAGTATGGTGGATGTGCATTGATTTTGCATCCGATGTGAGAGAAAAAGTGTAACGGGTAACATGGAAAGAAGACGCTTTGACCAAGCTGGCGGACGCCTCCTACGCATGGTCCTAAGCCACAATCGCTACGTGGTCGTCGTCATGGTACTATTCCGCCGTTAGGCTTCTCCACCGATTCATCCGCTCCATGACCAGATCGCCTGTTACGCCTCGGACGGCACCAGACCCCTCTAAATGAAGGGCCGCGCGTGTCATGTGCGTTTCCCATTCCTCGCTCGCAATCAATCCATCGAGTGAGGCGTTATCCCCTCGGATGAGGAAGAAGCCGTTCAAGTCACCACCATGTGGATTGAGGAAGACGGGAGCGAACGACTCAATCGTCCCTTGCTGCTGCTGCCCGCTGAGGTACGCGGAGAACTCCTGGAAGTGCTCTGCGCTGACGGTCTCGCGCCCCGGGATGGAACGGTTCCATGCAAAGAAAATGACGTTTGACGCCATAACGGGTGCCTCTATTTGAATAGTTTGAAAAGTAGGAGAACGTGAGGCTACTCATCCTCTGGGTACATCTATCTATCCATAATAAGGGTGCCGAGCGTAAACGTGCAAATTTATGCGGTAGGCAAATCTTGTATGGGTACGTTTACGGTCCAGGCACCTCATCGCCGAGGCCCGCAGCCGCGTGTGAGCCGGGGACACCTCCACCGGCAACTCAAAGCGCTCGTAGGGCAGACGCCCACCGACCTGATCCGCATGATGCGCCTGGAGTGGGCCGCCCACCTGCCGGCCGGCCAGGCCGGGACCGTCAGCGAGATCGCCTATGCCGTCGGGTTCAAGAGCATGTCGTACTTTTCGGGCAGTTTCGTGCAGGCGTACGGGTGTCGTCCGTCCGCCTACGCCAGCCGCCGATATTGCGAGGAGAGGGCCGAAGAGGCCTGCCGTAGTTACGCGGAGGTTGCTATCTCTTCCGTCCATGTCATATGCGACGTGAGGGGAAGAGGAGGCGACGTGGGCGGAACGGCGGAGTGAGCACGCTGGGCTATATAGGGAGCAAGGTGCCGGCCCCCTCGGTCTGGTACCGCCTACCTGTCCCGCCATACTCAATGTCACTCCCTGTGTTATTCGCAGAGACGCCGATCGCTTCATGCAGCGCCAGAGCAAGATCGAGTTATAGATCGAGGCCACAACGACGACGCGAACGGGGTGACCTGGCTTGTTGAGCCATTCGATGAGGTGCTGATGGCCGTGCTCGTGGTATTGAAGCGACGGTGGGCGGTGCGGTCCTTCGCGTAGCGGACGACATCGATGGTGTCTTCGTATCACAGCCAGCGCAGGAGATGCCGAGACTTGTGCATGAGTGGCCTCCGTTTGTATGCTTAGACAGGCGTGGTGACCGGACTCCCGCTCCAGCATGTTGGTGTCAGCGAGGCCTTGTGAAGCTTCAGCCTTCCCTGAGCACGATCAAGATAAGGCCGTCGCAACCCGACTTTCTCTAAAAAAAGCCCCCTTTCTTACCGAACGACTACTCTGCTCCCATGATCACTCGCCTCCTGATTCTCCTTCTTGCGGGATACGCACTCGGGCCAAGGGCTCTGGCCCAGACGTACGCGGACGCTTACCCTCGGAATTCGGGCATCGACGTGATCGGGTACGTGTTCGACATCGAGGTGACCGATGCAGACGACGTTATTAGAGGGCAAACCGCTATCGATGTCCGCTTCATCAAGCCCGCGACGAGTCTGCGGTTGGACCTTGTCGGGCTGAGCGAGGCCCACGAGGGAAAAGGCATGAAGGTGATCGGCGTGCAGTCTGACGGGGAGTCACTCGCGTTCACGCATGCCGATGATGTACTGGTGATCGACCTCGGGCAAGCCACTGGAGTCGGGGAGCAGCGCACCGTCCACGTGCGCTACGAGGGTGTCCCCGCGGCGGGTCTAGTTATCGGGCCGAACAAATACGGGGACCGCACCTTTTTTAGTGACAACTGGTCTTCAAAGGCGCGGAACTGGCTTCCCGTCGTAGACCATCCATCGGACAAGGCCACGACGGAAATGCGGGTGGTGGCACCGTCGCACTATCAGGTAGCCTCCAATGGGATTCTCGTGGAGCATTCCGATATAGACAGGGACCGGCGGCTGACCCATTGGATGAATCCCGTCCCGACGGCCTCCTGGCTCTACTTTCTTGGAGTCGCCCGGATGGCGGTTCAGGTTGTGGACACGTGGGAAGGCATTCCTTTAGAGACCTGGGTGTACTGGCAGGACCGGGACGCTGGGTTCTACGACTTCGCCGAGCCGTCCATGAAAGTGCTCGCCTTCTACTCCCATCTTGTGGGACCTTATGTCAATCGGCGCCTTGCCAACATCGTCTCAAACGCGACCCCAGGAGGCGGGATGGAGGCCGCGTCCACGCCAGCCTATTCGGACCGGTCGGTTTCGGGAAATCGGGAGGCGCGGTGGCAGCACGTCATCATCCACGAGATCGCGCACCAATGGTTTGGGAACGCCGTCACAGAACTGACCTGGAACGACGTGTGGCTCAGCGAAGGGTTCGCGACGTATTACACACTTTTAGCCAGGGAATATCTCTTCGGCCACGACGATTTCCAGGCTGGTCTCCTGGACGCGCGCCGTCAAGTGCTGGCCTACTACGCGGAAGACTACGATTTCCAATTGGTCCGCTCATACATCGCCAACCTGAACGACGTCTCTGGCCGGATGATGTACCAAAAGGGCGCATGGGTACTGCATATGCTGCGCGAGCAGCTGGGCGCTCAGGTCTTCGACGCGGCCATTCGGGCGTACTACGCCGAGTTCATGAATCGCAACGTGCAGACGGCAGACCTGCGGCGGCACCTGGAAGAAGTCTCGGGGCAGGACTTGAAGCCCTTTTTTCAGCAGTGGCTCTTCCAGGGGGGCGTGCCGACTGTAGCCGTGACGTGGCAGACAACCAACGGAACGCTCCACTACTCGCTCCAGCAGACCCAGCCCACGTACAGATTCGATCTGGAGGTTGAGCTTCAGGTCCACTACGCCGACGGTACACGCTCCGATGTGATTTCTGTGCCGCTGCCCTGGGGGGAGACGGTCACCGGCTCAATGCCTGTCGGCGATAGGGTGGTGGTGGAGGTAACCCCGGACCCCCACGCGCAATTACTGGCGGCGTTTGAGGTCCGCTACGAAGATGACTGAGTAGGGCACGAATGACCAAAGCCCCATCGCATCGTTCCCTGACGCATCGTTGCATGGGCATCCACCTTGCCACGGTCATCAACCCGGTGCTTCAGGCCTTGCACCGGTGAGTGCCAAGCCGTTAGAACGCCAACAGTCGAGCGCCCATCAAGGGCAAAAGTCCCTAGGGTTTCTTACATACTCCGATGCCCTTCTCTTCAGAAGCGAGAATAGTTTCCATGCATACGCACTTCAGCTTGTCTTCGGGCGTCCTTGAAACGACGACACCTCCGAGTATCCTGAACGACGTTTTTGGCCCGACCATGATTGGGCCCTCAAGCTCACACACGGGAGCGGCTTTTCGGATCGGGAAGCTGTGTTTTGAGCTTCTGGGCGGCAACCTTACCAAACTCACGGCGCGATACAACAAGGGAACTGCTCTTGCCAAGACCCACCGTGGTCAAGGGACTGATCGCGGCCTCTATGGTGCCCTGCTCGGTTGGGATATTGTTGATCCCCGCATGCAAATGTTTGAGGACGATATTGCCCAAAGCGTCGCCGAGGCTGGCATTACCGTCACCGTGGAATACCCCGACTTCGGAAAAACGCACGCTAGCTTCTACCATCTGACCCTGGGAAACGAAGTGGAAGAACACCAGGTGGAGGCCGTATCAACCGGCGGCGGCATGTTCAAAATCCTCCGGATCGACGAAGCGCCTGTCCTGATCGAAGGAGACTATCACGAATTGCTGGTATTCTGTGAGGGAGCGCTTGAGCCCCTCAAGCAACATCTTGAAGAGAGGCTTGAGGCGGACTTCTTCAATATCTGCCGATCAAGAAGGGTGGCTTTTATCGAAGTCAAGTCGGCCAAGGCCTTTGATCCGCATTTTTTGTCATCCCTGCGGCAAATGCCAGGCATTGAATCCGTCAATGTTCTTTCACCCGTACTTCCTACGCTTTCAAGGCGAGGTCTCACGGTGCCCTTTCTCACCGCTAGTGATATGCTGCACTATGTGCGCGCGAGTGGCGAGGATCTGGCGCTTTGGCAGCTAGCCCTACGGTATGAAAGCGCACGGGGCGGTGTTTCGGAAGCCGACGTTTGGAAGAAGATGGAAGGCGTGGCCCGCCGCATGCGCCACTCCATTGAGTTCGGACTTGGTGGCACGACGTACGCAGATCGACTTTTGTCGGCCCACGCACCCTTGGCAACAGCGGCCATCACGCGGGGGGCGGTGCCCCACGATGCGGTAACGACGATGATACACTATACCACCGCCATCATGGATGCAAAAAGTGCGATGGGGGTGTTCGTGGCTGCGCCTACAGCAGGTTCATGCGGAACGACACCGGGAGCCATCTTGGGGTTGGCAGATTTCCAGTCGATGTCGGAAGAGCAAATTGTCAAAGCACTGCTTGCGGCAGGCATGGTTGGCATCTTTATCGCCTACGGGTCCACTTTCTCGGCGGAACTGGCGGGCTGCATGGCCGAGACGGGAGCCAGTGGTGCCATGGCAGCCGCTGGATTGGTTACCCTGCTCGACGGAAACCTCCACCAGGCACTGACCGCCGCGGGCACGACCCTAGAGACGGGACTGGGGCTTATTTGCGATATGGTCGCCGACCGTGTGGAAGCACCATGCCTGGCCAAGAATATCGCGGGTGTCATGCGGGCCTATGGGGCAACGCTTACCGCCTTGATGAATTTTGCGATGGTCATTCCGATTGACGAGGCGATTCAAGCCATGGACCGCGTGGGCAAGCTGATGCCCGATAGTGTATGCTGTACGGGCGGCGAGGGGTTGTGTGCAACTTGTACGGGTAGAGCGCTTCACCAGCAAATGGTCACCCTACCCATCATGCAACGACCACCAGGAAGCCTCCTTCCCACAACACATGAGCGCCGCCAGGGGTAGCCGCATTTTCCTGATTGCGCTCTACTAGAGCTCTTCCAAGCCTAGTAGGCTTGAGAAGCCTGCTCTACGACGTTGTTGCGCTCCATCCAGGCTGAGCGTAACAACGAAAACGCTGTATAGATCACGACGATGACGACCAACCACCGGACGTAATAAAGATCGAGAGATCTTACGATGAACGCCGCGAGCAATACGGCAGGAATACCGCCCAATGCCAACCCTAATGCTGCACGGTGATTGTAGCTTCCTGCCTTAATAAATCGGGTGCTACCAGCTGGCATCAGAAAGGCCCCCGATCCCATCATTATCGGAAACGCAGCGGTCGGGTTCATCCCCAGCAGGCTAATCATGATCAGACTCGGACCATAGAGACCAATTCCAATGGAGCCCAATGATCCGAGAACAAAATTTCCGACGATCCCGATAATCAATTTTCCTCCTGTCAAGCCAAGAGCTTCTCCCCCCTGCATCGTTTGATCGAATATGGTCATCAGCATCAGGCTTGCCGCAACTAGCATCGCAAAGCCCATTCCCATCTGAATCGCACGACGTGGCAGCTTGGTAACCACTCCTGCACCGAGCCACATGCCCAACACGGAAGCCACGATCATTAGGATCAGGGTGACTACATCTACTTCGATGATGGCAATGTAGATGAAGGCTTGCGCGATCACGGGCAGCGTATGCCCAACGTTGAGCGTGCCCGGAATGGCCTCATCGCGCACGAGTTTCCAAAACCTATATAATGCCGTAGTCGGGGCAAACGAACCGATGCCCAACGTGTCGAAGAAGTTCGTGACGAAACCAATCCCCAGGTGCAGCGGGGTCGGTGTCGTCGGATCAGAGTCCTTTCGGCTGCGCACAGTCGTAAACCAGATCCACAGGTATACAATCCCCACAACGCCAAGTGCGACAAAGAGCCAAGATCTCATGGTCAACATATCAAAGTATCCTGCTCTCTGGAAGATGGTGTTTGCTCAACGGGCCCGATCTGCTTTGGTTAAAGCGGGACGGCATCTGTATTATAGCCCAGCGTAGCGGCTGGCAGCACTCTCCGAACAACGCAGCCA
>DATGCC010000152.1:0-3269 GCA_035312345.1 Rhodothermales bacterium | reverse complement strand
GAATGAAGGCTCCCACCACCGTCAGCACCGAGATGATCGGCAGATAAATGGTTTTGCGATGGCGGAAGATGATATAGCCCCAGGCGAAGAGCAGGCCCGTGAGCAGCAAGCTGGTGTAGCCGAGGAAGTTGCGCACCAACACCCGCGCCAGGACGGCCCCGACGAGGCCAAGGGCGTTCTGGGCCTGGTTACCCCCGGGGGCGAGTGCTTCGGAGAGGGAGAAGGAGCGAGCGATCTCGTTGTCCTGCGCATGGTAAGTCACCATTGCCAGCGAGGTCAACAGGGCCAGCACCATCAGGATCAGGCCCAGAATCTCTTTCTTGCGTTCAGGAGAGACGAGCGGCGAGGTTGATTTCTTCCGCTTTGATCTGCTTCGCTTTCTTTTTGTTGTAGCCATGCTACTAAGCTAAGGCATCTATCGGCGCTAATCCACGGGGTAATGGTACGTTTTGAGGAAATAGGAATTGGGATATAGAAAATTGATAATGGGAAAAGGGTGAAAGTTATAACCAGCAACCATAAACAAATAACCAGCAACTTCCTCACGCCGTCGTCTCAATCGTAGAGGCATCGTAGGCGATCAGCCGGTTTTCTTTGTAGTAGGGCAACAGCGGCAGGGTGTCGATCTGGATGCAGTAGGCGACATCCTCGCCGTAGCCGTTCTCGGTCAGCCACTGGGCATGGTTGCAGTGGCTCAGGGCCGAGATCAGGTCGTCTTTGTCATTGCTGTACTGGGTGAACGTCATATACGCCGTGTCTGACACTTCGGTGGGAAGCTGGCCGTCCCACAGGCGGTAGAGCAGCAGGCCTGCACACAGCGAATCTTCGAGCGACACCCGGTTGCGGCGTCCTGCACATACGATAGCGACATCGGTACCCGCCTGTTGGATGAAATCGACAACCTGCTGGGCGTTCAGAAAAGAGCCGACGACCAAATGCCGCGCCGCCCGCGTCCGCGAGAGCGCTTGGGTGCCATTGGTCGTAGTGAAAATGATGGTCTGCCCTTTGACGGCCTCTTCGGTGTATTCCAGCGGCGAGTTGCCCAGGTGGTAGCCTTCGATGCGGTTGCCGCCGCGTTCGCCGCCGAGCAGGTAGCTGCTCTGGTCCATGATGGACGCTAGCTTGCCTGCCTCGGCCATGTCGGCCACTGGCACGACATCGCGGGCTCCATGATGGAGTGCGGTGAGAATGGTGGCCGAAGCCCGCAGCACGTCGATGACCACGACGGTGCAGTCTCGTACGTCTTCTTCGGCGAGGTTGGCGCTGGTCAGGAAAACTTCGATGTTCATGCCTGCTGCGTCACTCCTTACTGCTTATGGAAGGGGGGCTTCACTACTTGTGCCGAAAACGCCCGTCCGCGCACGGCAACGGCGATCTCGGAGCCAGGCGTCGTGTAAGCGGGATCGTTGGGGACGTAGCCGAGACCGATGCCTTTCTCCAGGATGGGCGATTGCGACCCACTCGTCACAACGCCGATCTCTTTGCCGTCGGCGTCGAGGATGGGGTAATCATGGCGGGGAATGCTGCGTTCTTCCATCACAAAGCCGACGAGTTTGCGGGCCGGGCCCTCTGCTTTGACCTGCACGAGCGCGTCGCGGCCTACGAAGTCGCCTTTGTCGGGTTTGGTAATCCAACCCAGGCCAGCCTCATAGGTGTTTGTCTGCTCATCCATATCGTTACCATAGAGGCAGAAGCCTGCTTCAAGGCGGAGGGTGTCGCGGGCACCGAGGCCAGCGGGCTTGAGACCATGGGCGGCTCCCGCGTCCATCAGGGCGTTCCAGACGGTGATGGCTTTGTCCGCGTCGCAGTAAATCTCCAGGCCCGGTTCTCCGGTGTAGCCGGTATGCGAGAGGATGGCAAAATCAACTCCCAAAAAGCTTCCGGCGGGCAACTCCTCGAAGTGGTAGTATTTGATCTCGTCGAGCGGCGCATCGGTCAAGGACTGCACGATCTCCATCGCCTTCGGTCCCTGAATCGCCATCAGCGCAATCTCGGGCGAGCGGTTATCCAGCGTCGCGCCCATCGGGTTGTTGGCCTGCATCCACGCGAAGTCTTTGTCGATGTTGGAGGCGTTGATAACCAGCATGTAGCGGTCTTCGGCGAGGTGGTAGACGAGCAGGTCGTCCACGATGCCGCCATCCGGTTTGCACATCGCCGTATACATGGCGCGCCCGTCGTAGAGCTTGCTGGCGTCGTTGGTGACGAGGTGCTGCACGAAGTCGAAAGCCTCGGGGCCAGTGACGAACACCTCGCCCATGTGACTCACGTCGAACAGCCCGGCAGCCTCGCGGACGGCCATGTGCTCTTCCTTGATGCTGGAATACTGCACGGGCATATCGAAGCCGCCGAAGCCCATCATGCGTGCCCCGAGCGCGACGTGCGTAGCGTGCAGCGGGGTTTGTTGAAGCGTGGTTGCAGAATCGGTCATGAATGACTGAGAAACCTGGGGGGAATAGCGCGTTGCCTATGATACACGACAACGCGGCACGTTGCCAAGATGTGACATGCATTTTCACGGGTCTGTAATAACCTGCTCGCCACAAGATAAACCGCTGATTCTTCAAGCATTGCCTGTTTAAGTATCGGATGGAGGGCAGCGAGAATTCACCCGGTGCTCATTTTCTCAGAGTCGATGGGCCTGACACCCGGCCTTTTCTAAAACGGCGATGGCCGCTTCCGCCGTAGCCTCATCCACGAAGCTGAGCCGAAACGCGCCGCCGGTACCTTCCCGAATCTTGAGGAGTTCGATGTCCTTGATGTTAATCTCTGCCTCGAAGAGGGTGCCTGTGATATGGGCCAGCACGCCGGGCCGGTCCTCGGCGTAGACGTACACATCGGCGAGGGGGTGCAGGAAGCCTTTGGAATCGCGGGGGATGGTGTCGCGCACGCGGCGGGCGGCGGCAAAGTGTTCCCCGAGCGTGTCTATGTCTTCCTCAATGATGCGGTTGCGCAGGCGTTGCATCGTCGCTGCGAAGCCGCCCAGCGCGTCAAGGATCGGGCCTTCGTTGGCAACGAGGATATGCCGCCACATCTCGAACGGCGAGGAGGCAATGCGGGTGATGTCGCGGAAGCCGCCCGCTGCCAGACGGAGGAAAGCATCGTCTTCAGCGTTGAGGTCGGCAGCGTGGTTCATCAAAGCAATGGAGATGAGTTGGGGCAGATGGCTCACCGCCGCTGCTATCCGGTCGTGCCGTTCGGCGTCGAGCACCAGTAGCCGCGCCCCCGTGCCTTCGATGAGGTCAATGAATGTATGGTGGTTGTCCAAAAAA